>NZ_NEUB01000743.1 GCF_002910825.1 Streptomyces sp. SM1
CGCGACGGGGGACGGGCACCCACCACCGCGGCTGCCGGGCTCGCGTCCCGGCGCCCCGCCCCCTTCTCGACCGCACGCCGGATCGCGCCCAGTTCCCGCTCCATCTCCTCCGCCTCGGGGAAGTTCTCGTCCCGCTCCAGCAGGACGCCGGGAGGGGAGACCCGGGACGCGAGATCCGTGAGCACGTCCAGCACGGGCTCCGGAACGGGATGGGCGTGACTGTCGTGCCACACGCCGTCCCGCTCGAACCCGCCCGCGACATGGACGTACGCGATGGCCTCCAGGGGCAGTTCGGCCAGCGCCTTGGCCGGGTCCTCGCCCCGGTTGACGTGGTTGGTGTGCAGATTGGCGACGTCGACGAGCAGCCGTACGCCGGTGCGGTCGGCCAGCTCGTACAGGAACTGCCCCTCGGTCATCTCCTCGCCGGGCCACGAGATCAGCGCGGCGATGTTCTCCACGGCGAGCGGCACGGGTAGCGCGTCCTGGGCGATCCGGACGTTCTCGCACAGCACGTCCAGGGCGTCGCGGGTGCGCGGCACGGGCAGCAGGTGCCCGGCCTCGATCCGCGGGGACGCGGTCAGCGGCCCGCCGGCCCGTACGAACGCGATGTGCTCGGTGACGAGCGGCGAGCGGAGTCCGGCGGCCCGCTCGGCGAGCGCGGCCAGCCGCCCCTCGTCGGGCCGCTCGGCCCCACCGAGCCCGAGCGAGACCCCGTGCGGCACGACGGTCACCCCGCGCCCCCGCAACCGCGCCAGCGACTCGGGCAGATGCCCCGGGCAGACGTTCTCGGCGACGACCTCGACCCAGTCGATCCCCGGCATGCGCTCCACCGCGTCCGCGATCTCCGGCCGCCACCCGATCCCGTTCCCCAGCCGCACGGTCATCCCGCCCCCTCCTCCACCCGGTCGTCCCACCCGGCCCCCGAACGCCCGCACCCCGGACGTGTCAGGGGTATGACCCCACCGCCCGCCCCCCAACCACGGCCCGGCCACCTTCAGAGCAACATTTGAGGTTAGGGACGCGCCGAGCGGGCGAGGTCGCCGAGGGCACGGAAGTCGTCCTCCCGGAGCCCGATCCGCGGATCGACGTGGTGCAGCAGCCCGGGCCCTCCATGGTGGGCCGCCACATACGCCTCGTCCCGGCCGCTCTGCTCGTCGTCCACCCGGACGAACGGCCGCCCGCCGGCGTACTCCACCAGCGGACCGGTCTTCCAGTGCACCCCGTCGGGCCGCTCCCGGAACAGGGCGTCACCGAAGTCGACGAAGGCAAGCTCGGGCAGCCCGAGCCGGGCCCGATCCACCGGTTGGCCTCACCCATCCACGTCGCGGCCGACCGGGTATCGAGGATCACGAGGGACGGGGCGCCTCCGACCGCCGGGCCTTCTCCCGTACCTGGGCGGTAGCCGCCGGGCGATAGGAGGGCCGGCACCACCCCCGTCCGGGCGGCCAGCTGGATGGTCCGCGGCGCCGGCCCTCCGTAGCGTTCCGGCCATGGAGACCACGAAGCGTGCGCGGCGGGGCCGGTCCGGACGGTGGCGTGCGGGGCCGGCCGTGGGCGGCGGCGCGGACGGCGGCATCATCAGCACCACCCGTGACATGAACACCTTCCTGCGCGCCCTGATGGGCGGCCGGCTGCTGCCGCAGGAGCAACTGGAGCAGATGCGCACCACCGTCCCGGCGCCCGGCTACGCCACCGACGGCAGGACCCGCTACGGGCTCGGCCTCGCCTGGCGCCCGGCCGAGGGCTGCGGGGGCGGGATCTGGTACCACGGCGGCACGTCCTTCGGCACCGCCTCCGAGACCGCCGTCACGCCCGACGGCCGGGTGCCGGCCGCGTCCGCTGTCTTCACCACGCGCTTCGGTGACGAGAAGCGCTTCCTCGAGCAGGCGGAGGCCACGGTCCGCCCGCTGGACCGGGCGGTGTGCGGCGACCGGAAGCGCGGGTGACCAGGGGCGCACCCCCGCAGAAGACACCGCTTGATTTCTTCGACAGGAGTCGCGTAGTCGGGAGCGTGGGCCCACAACAGGTCCACTCGATCGGTCTTCGGACGTCGCAGGCTCCCCTCCAGCGATTCGCGTACTGCGGCGCGGGCGGCGCGGAGGGCGGTCAGGGCCCGTATCCCGCCGACGGCGAGGGTGTCGACGAGCCGGGAGACGGTCGGGTCGGAGGCGACCGGCCCGAACACGGCCGGCTCGGCCCGCAGCATCGCGACATCGGCCAGGCAGTCCCCGCCCAGCACCACCGCGAGCGCCACATCCACCAGCACCTGGCCCGGATCGTGCACCGCCCGGGCCTTGCGCCACGGCGCGCACGCCGCCGATAGCGCCTGGTGCAGGCCGGTCTTGCGGACCGTCTCCACCAGCAGTACGGCCCCGGCCTGCGAGACCGCCCCACGACCGCCGCCCTGGACGCGGACACGCGGGTAGCACCCGATACGCTTCTTCACCTGGGGAGTGCTTCTTTCCTTGCAGCCAACAGGACCCTCAGCAAGTCCCATCGTTGCAGGTCAGAGGCACCTCCCGCTTGGGTCGGCGGCGCGCTCCCGTGCCTGGTCGACGGGCGGGCCGCAGAGTACGGCCAGGGTGCGACGAGGGGGGGCACAGTGGCGAAGGTCAGTATCAGTCTCGACGCGGAACTCGTGGTGGAGGTCATGGTCCTCGCGGGGATCGGCTCCCCGCAGGACGCGATCGAGGCGGTCGTGCGGGACTACGTCGTCCGCGGTCACCGCACCGAGGCACGCACCGAACTCAAGGACCGGAACCTGCGCGAGGTCGACGCCAAGCCGCAGGAGCCGCAGGGCTGATGCCCCTGCCGGCCCCTGCCGTTCCGGGTCCCGCGGCGGCGCCGTCGGATCAGCGGACCGTGAAGGCCGGGGACGTGCCGGTGAACCGGGTGACGGTGCCCGTGAGGCTGCGGGCGTCGCCGTGGTACACGATGCGGTAGGTGCCCGGGGACGTGCCCTGGGGGACGTCCCAGGTGATCGTGACCTTGGACGCGGCGATTCCGTCGCGTTTCCAGTGGAAGCGGGTCGGCCAGTCGCCGTCGTCGGCGACGGTGCCCCAGGAGCCGTCGGCGTTCCGGTGCTGGATCTCCAGGTAGGTGTCGCCGCGGTGCAGGTCGTTGCCGGGGTGGGCGCCCGCGAAGACGGTCTCGACCCGTTCACCGGCCCGGTAGTTCTCCCGCGGCGGCACCAGCACGTCCCCGAACTTCCGCAGCAGGGGCGGCGCGTCCAGCACGACCCCCGGCTGCAGGGAGAGCGCCTTGCCGGACAGGTCCGGCGGCTTCGGGCCGAGGGGCAGGTCCGTTCCGTCGCGCAGCGCGGTGGCCAGGTCCGCCGCCGTCTGCTGGAGCGCCGGAAGCTGCCAGCGTCCGAAGAGGGTGCTGCCGCCCTCGTACTGCTGCGCGTCGTACTCCTCGGGGGTGGTCAGATAGTGGAAGTACGCGTTGGCGTACCCGGCGACCAGGACGTCGTCGAGGTCCGCGCCCACGATCCCGGCGACCGTGCGCCGCAGCCGCAGCCCCGCGCAGACGGTCACCTCACCCGGGATGCCGATCAGGTAGAGGCCGCCGATGCGCACCAGCATCACGGGCACCCGCTCCTGCACCCACGGGTAGACGCGGTTCATCTCCCCGATGGGCACGAAGACGTCCTTGGGCGCCTGCGCCTGCCTCAACTCCGGTGACACCGTGTAGATCACCGAGTCGGAGATCGCGTCCCAGAACGGGTTCTCCCCCTCCTCGAAGCCGGGGAAGGCCGGCCCGTCCTCCATGCTGCCCGCCGCCATGGAGGCGCCGATACAGGGCGTGGAGGTGCGGTGGGTCCGTCCGTCACCGGTGAACTCGGGGCGGACGGCGACGTCGGAGAGGTCGACGTACACCAGCCGGGAGTCGACCGGACCGGACAGTCCGGTGCCGGCCTGCCGCACCTGGGCCGCGGCGGCCTCGTACTGCTGGAGCCCGTTGGCGCGGGTCGCCGCGAAGTCCTCCGGCGTCGTGGGCGGTCGGAGGTCCAGGTTGGGCGACATGTCGCCGCTGTTGGTCTGGGCGAACGCCGAGACGAACGCCGGGGTGCCGTCGGCCAGGTAGTCGACGTCGTTGACCTCGCGCTCCCAGTGGTAGGCCGCGTAGCCCTTGTTGTCCGCGCTGATCAGCCGGTTGTCCCCGGACATGCTGGTGCTGTGCACCGGGAACCAGTTGACGGCCCCGACCGCCCGGCCGGCCCGCTCCACCCGGAGCAGGGTGGTGTGCGTGTCGACGGCGTCGGGGAAGTGGTCGCGGTCCGCCTTCGGGTTGCGGTCGAAGGCAGTCCGGGAGCGGTTGACGCTGGCACCGTTCAACGTGCCGTGGCTGACCACCAGTTCGGAGGGTGCCAGATCGTCGTGGGCCCGCTGCGCGGCCTCGAACAGGCCGTCCGCCACCGCCTCGAAGGTCTTGCGGTGGAAGCCGAACGTGGTCGTGTTGTACAGCAGATGGTGCGAGTAGCCGCCGGGTCCGGCGTGGGTGTGGGTGGCGGTGATGAGCACGTTCTGCTCGGTGTAGAGACCGCCGTACGCCTCGGCGAGCCGCCGCAGCACCGCCTGGTGCACACTCCCGAAGATCATCGGCGAGTCGGCGACGATCAGCAGGACCCGCCGCCCGCTCGCCTCCTCGGCCACGGCGAACGCCCGCGCCCGCAACCGGGTGTGCAGACCGGCGGCCTGCTGGTCGAACCGGCCGTAGCCCATCATGCCGACCTCGGCCACCTCGCCGGTGGCGTCGGCGATGCCTCGGCCGACGAGGAAACCGGCGTTCCGGGCGTCAGGGGTGGCGGCGGTGGTGGCCGCGGTGGCCCGGCCCGGGGCCACCGCCTGTGCACCCGCCAGTCCCAGACCGGTGAGGGCTCCCGCCCGCAGGACGGTACGGCGGCTGCGTACGGGACGACGTTCCGTGGACATCTGCTGCTCCTCCGGCTCGCGCGGCCCCCGCGGAAAAAATATGAACAACATTCAAGTTCTGCGTCCTCATTGGTACACCGCGCGCCGCGGGCGCCGCAAGAGGTGTGCCGCACTCTCGGTCCGGCGTCCCGGAACGTCAGCCGAATCCCGTACGCCCGCAACTCGTTGACGCTTCACCGACCCGGTACTACGGTGCGGAAAGCGCTCTCACCCCCCACGGGGAGCAGCCCATGACTCCGGTACGGAAATCCCTTCGGCGCTACCCTGCCGCGGTACTCGCCCTCGCCCTGTGTGCGCTGCTGCCGCACCCCGCGTCGGCCGACGACTCGGTGAACCGGGCCGCCCCGGCGGGCATCTGCAACACGTACTGCGACGGCCGTGCCCCCGCTCTCTCCCCCGGAGACCGCACGCCCGTCACGGCATCCGTCCACTCACGGTCGGTCGTCCTGCACTTCGACGACGCCGACGCGATGGGCTGGGCCTCCATCGCCAACGGCGGGTCCGGCGACGAGGTCTGGCTCGACCGCTCCTTCGACGGCGGCCGGACATGGCACTCGGGGAGCAGGCGCGGGAACACCGTCGTCCCCGCCGGGCAGCGCGGTGGGCGCACCACGATGTTCAACGTGGACGACTGGGGCGCGCACGGCGTCGGGGCGCTGCGGGCCTGCGGCAGGGCCGGTGACCGCCCGGAGATCGCCTGCACCCCCTGGGCGCGCACCACCTGGAACGCCGGCGACCGGCGCACCGCCGCGGCCACCGCACTGATGACGTTCTACGACGACTCGACGGGCCTGTTCGACACCACCGGCTGGTGGAACTCCGCGAACGCGCTCACGGCCGTGATCGACAGCATCTGTGCCTCCGGCAGCGGCAGTTACACGTACGCCGTCGCCCGCACCCACGACCTGAACCTGAACGCGCAGGGCGGGCGGTTCCGCAACGACTACATCGACGACACCGGCTGGTGGGGCCTGGCCTGGGTGGCCGCCTACGACCTGACCGGTGACAGCCGTTACCTCACCACCGCTCGCGCGGACGCCGACCACATGGCCGCGTACTGGGACTCCACCTGCGGCGGCGGTGTGTGGTGGAGCACCGCCCGCACCTACAAGAACGCGATCGCCAACTCCCTCTACATCCAGCTCAACGCCGCGCTGCACAACCGGATCCCGGGCGAGCGGACGTACCTGGACCGGGCCGGGGCCGGCTGGTCCTGGTTCCGCGGCACCGGCATGGTGAACGGCTCGCACCTGGTCAGCGACGGCATCGATCTCAGCACGTGCCGCAACAACGGCGACACCGTGTGGTCGTACAACCAGGGCGTACTCCTCGGCGCCCTGACCGAGTTGTACCGGGCGACGGGTGACGGCGCCCTGCTCACCGAGGCACGGCGGATCGCCGACGCCGCCACCACGTCCTCCGCCCTCAACACGGCTGACGGCATCCTGCGCGACCCGTGCGAGAGCGGGAACTGCGAGCCGGACGGACCGTCGTTCAAGGGAGCGCACGTGCGGGGCCTGGGCGAACTCGACGCGGCGCTCCCGGACCACCCGTACACCGCGTACCTCCGTCGCCAGGCCGACCGCGCCCACGCGAGCGACCGCAACGCCCTCGACCAGTACGGGCTGCGCTGGTACGGGCCGCTCGACAGGGTCGACGCGGCGCGCCAGCAGAGCGCCGTCGATCTGCTCAACGCCGTGCCCTGACACCGGCGGAGGAGGCGGCGCGGGAGGCCTTCCCGTGGTCGGCCGGGACGGCGGCGAACGGCTCCCGGCCGGCCGCATCCCCGGCCGGGCGGAACGGACCGGTGCACCCGGCCGGTGCCTCGCGGCGCTCCCCGCGTGGCCCGGCCCGGACGCCCGGAGCGACCGATCGCCGCCGGAGCGGTGTTACCTCTTGCCCTCCAGCGGCTCGTGCGCGCACACGCTCCCGGCAGCCGGAACGTGGCCGTCGAGGAGATAGGCGTCGACGGCGTCCTGGACGCAGCGGTTGCCGGAGTCGTACGCGCCGTGTCCCTCGCCCTCGTAGGTGAGTTCGACGCCGACGCCCTTGCCGAGCTGCTCCGCCATCCGGGCGGCGCCCTCGTACGGGGTGGCGGGGTCACCGGTGTTGCCGACGAGCAGGACGGGCGGCGCGCCGGGGGCCCGGACGTCGGGGTGGTCGGCCCTGCCGGGCACCGGCCAGTCGGTGCACTCCAGCGCGCCCCACACCATGGTGTCGCCGAAGAGCGGTGAGGCCTTCTCGAACGCGGGCGCCATCTCCACGACGTCGTCCACGGTGTACCGGTCGTCGCGGTCGGCGCAGGTGATGGCGGTCCGGGCGTCCTGCTGGTCGCTGTAGCCCGCGGCGTGACGGTCGCCCAGCGCGTCGGCGAGGTTCATCATGGTCTCGCCCTCGTCGTCGGCGAGCAGTTCCAGGCCCACCTCGAGGGCGGGCCACGCCGTCTCCAGGTAGAGCGCCTGGATCACGGCGTCGAGGAGGAGGGAACCGGTCAGCTCCCTGTCCCCGTCGAGGGTCAGCGGATCGTCGTCCAGGGCCGCCTCCAGTTCCCTGACGACCGCCTCCACCTCGTCGGCGCTGTCCCCCAGCGAGCAGCCGTTGCCGGCACACCACTCGGCGAAGTGGTCGAAGGCGAGCTGGAAGCCTCCGGCCTGCGCCAGCGCCTCCTCCATCTGGTCGAGCGTGGGGTCCACGACCCCGTCCAGGACGGCACGTCCCACGTGGCGCGGGAACAAGTGGGCGTAGACAGCGCCGAGTTCGGTGCCGTAGGAGATCCCGAAGTAGTGCAGTCTGTCGTCGCCGAGAAGCTGCCGCATCAGGTCCATGTCGCGTGCCGCGTCCTCGGTGCCGACATGCGGGAGCATCGGGCCCGACTCCCGCTCGCAGGCATCCGCGTACACCTGCCTGCTCTTCAGGAGCGCCGCCACCTCGTCCTCGCCGTCGTCCGGGGTGTCGTCCTGCTCGGCCATCTCCCGCATGGCCTCGGCGTCGAGGCAGGTGACCCCGTTGCTCCCGCCGGCCCCACGCGGGTCGAAGCCGACCAGGTCGTAGCGGGTGCGGAGCTTCTCGTAGTCGGAGGCGAGGGCGGGCAGGGTGGCGACTCCGGACTCGCCGGGGCCGCCGAAGTTGAACAGCAGCGAACCGATCCGGTCGGCGGCGTCGTCGGCGCTGGACCGGGCCCGGATCAGGGCGACGTCGATCGTCTCGCCGTCGGGCTCGTCCCAGTCCAGCGGGGACTTCATGGTGGAGCACTGCCACCGGGTGCCGTCCGGCAGCGGCCCGGGAGCCTCCCCTCCACCTTGCAGGGGGGACGGGGCGGGGCAGTCCTTCCAGCTCAGGGTCTGCGTCGATATGCGGCCGCGGTTCTCCTCACCGGGTCCGCCCCCACCACCCGCGCCCCCCTCGCCGGACCGGCCGCAGGAGGCCAGCGAGAAGGAGAGCAGTACGGCACCGGAGAGCAGGGCAGCGGTGGCTGTCGCAGGTCGTCTTCCCGTCATGCGCCCAGCCTCCGGCCGCCCCACCCCCCGCGCACGTTCGCACGTCCATCCGGGCGAACGGGCGCGGCCGCACCGGAGACGGCCGCGCCCGTCAACTCCCCCGCAGGGCTCACCGGTCCGTCTTCGGTCCCCCCTGGGTGAGGCCGCGGACCTGCGGCGCCAGCAGGGCGAGCGCGGTGACGACGACGATCAGTACGGCGCAGCCCGCGAGGGCCTCCCGGGTGCCGGTGACACCGGCGACGGGCCCGGCCGCGAGGAGCCCCAGCGGAGCGAAGGCCAGCGAGCCGAACCACTCGTAGGAGGCGACGCGGGACAGCGACTCCTCGGGGATCTCGCGCTGGATGGTGGTGGACCACAACACGGCGAAGACGTCGGCCGCGACGCCCGAGCAGAACATAGCCGCGGCGACGGCCCACACGGGCGCCGAGGCCGCCAGCAGGGCGATCGGGGCGGCGGCCGGGAAGGTGGCCAGTACCGCCACCAGGACGGGTCTGCCGACCCGGACGCGGGCGGCGAGACCGGCGCCCGCGATCGTGCCGAGGGCCTGGGCGGCGACGATCACGGACCAGGCGCGGGCGCCGCCCAGCTCCTCTTCCGCGACCAGCGGCCCGAGAACCCCGGCGGTGGCGTTCAGACATGCCACCACGACGGTGTACTGGGCGACGACGGCCCACAGCCACTGCCGGGAGGCGAACTCCCGCCAGCCCTCCTTCAGATCGTCCCAGCCGGACGACGACCTGCCGGGCCGGCCGGGGACCCGCAGCCGCGCGGTGAGGACCGCGCTGACGACGAAGGACACGGCGTTGAGCGCGAGCGCCCAGCCCGCGCCGATCCACGCGACGGTGACGCCCGACAGGGCGAGCCCGAGCAGCAGAGACGTGTTGGTGCCCACTCGGAGCAGACCGTTGGCCTGTTGCAGCCGGCCCGCCGGCACCACCAGCGGCACCAGTCCGTCCATGGCGGGGGAGAACAGCGCGGTCGCGGTGCCGGCCACCACCGCCAGCGCGCACATGAGGACGAGCGGGGCATGCCCCGAAAGCACCAGAACGGCCAGCCCGGCGTAGGCCACCGCGCCCACGGCATCCGCGGCCACGATGAGCCGCGCCCGCGACATCCGGTCGGCGATCACCCCGCCGACCAGGATGAAGACCAACTGCGGCAGCGCCTGGCAGGCCAGCACCAGCGACAGCCGCCCCGGCGTCGCACCGGGCAGCGCCAGCACGGCGAAGGCGAGCGCCACCCGGGCGAATCCGTTGCCCAGAACCGAGATGGTCCGGGCGGAAGCGAGCAGCAGAAACTGCTGGTCACGCCAGAGCACCGGATGATCCGAAGCGACAGCCACGCCGCCGCACCCTACGCGGCCGTCTCGGGCGGCTGACAGGAATCAGCCATCCGCCGCCGGGGTCCGGGGCGGGCGGTCCCCTACTCGGCGGGGCCTCGCGTCCGTCCGGGGCGCCCGCCCGGCCACATCCGAGGCAGGCCGCTCACCGGCACCGCCTCACCGCAACGCCGGATGGTCCGCCACCACCGTGCACGAGCCCGGGGCGATCTCCGTGAAGCCCGCGTCGCGGACCTCGGGGAGGGTGCCGGTGGTCAGGGAGGGCCAGTGGGCCGGGGTGGCCGTGCGGACGGCGAGGGGGAAGTCCGTGGCCCGCCAGGTGGCGCGGGCCTCGGGGGAGAGCGCCAGCCAGGCCAGTTGGGCGCCGTGGCCCGCCTGGGCCATCGCCTTGCCGGCCGACATGGCGAGGCCGGGGTTGAGCCAGAGGGTGGGGAGGCCGGGGTCGGCCGGGGGGACCGGGTCGGGGTCGTCGAGGTCGGTGCCGGAGACCTGGAGGCGGGCCAGGTCCTTGGGCCAGCCGTCCAGGGGGACCGGCGGGAAGACGCGGACCTCGGCGGACTTGCCGGTGACCGTGATCCCGGGGAGCGCCTCCGCGCGGCGCCACTCCGCGCCGCGCGCCCGGCGTACCACCTTGCGGATGCGGCCGTCCTGCCAGTCACGCATCGCCCGCGCCCACTCGCCCTCGCCCACCGAGCGCGGGTCGGTCAGCATCGTCAGCACCGCGCGGGCCGCCGTCTCCAGGGCGTCCGTACGGGCGGGGGGAGCAGCCCGTTCGATACGGACCACCAGGGGCAGCACGAACTGGGGTGCCCGGTCGCGGGCGGCCGGGTCGGGGCGGAAGGGGCTGTCGGCGGCAGAAGCCGGGTCAGTGCTCACGGGGACAAGTGTGCCAAGCCGCGCGGCGCCCGCGTCAGCCCGCGCAGGAGGTCCGTTCGGCCTCCCGCCATTCGCAGACCGGGCACAGGGTGATGCCCTTGTACGACTCCGGGTACTCCGTCGGCTCCCGGCACAGCACACACGCCGCGTACGGAGGGCCGTCGGCCTTCGGGGGCGTGGACGCGTCGATCAGGCAGTAGTCGTGGTCGGTGTCGCTCATGCCTCCAGCGTAGGCCGGACGCCTCACCGGCGGTCCGGGCACGTCGGGTTCAGTGGGTGGACCCGGCGCCCGGTCCGACTCCGCCCGGTCCACGGCCCCGCGGACCGCCGCTCCGGGCCGGACGGTTCGCGGACTCGGCCAACGCGAGGCGCAGGGGCGGGGTGTAGGTCCGGATCAATTCATCGGGCGGCATCGAGGCGAAGGGTTCCAGGCGCAGGATGTAGCGCGTGACGACGAGGCCGGCGATGTGGGCGCAGAACACACCGGCGCGTCTGCGGGCGTCCGCTCCGCCGAGCCGGCCGGCGATCTTGTCGATGATCTCCCGCTCCATCATCTCCCGTACCAGACCGGTGATCGCCGGGTCCTGGGCGGCGCCGGCCACCAGGGCGCGCAGGGGCGCTCCGGACTCCGGGTCCTCCCACAGGGCCAGCAGGTCGCGCAGGGCGCGCTGGGGGAAGGTCACCGGGTCGCCCTCCGCCGTGCGGGCGAGCGTCTCGGCGGGGTTGACGGCCAGGGCCAGGGCTGCGCCGAACAGCCCCTTCTTCGAGCCGAAGTAGTAGCTGACCAGAGCCACGTCCACGCCCGCCTCGGCGGCGACGGCGCGCAGCGTGACGGCCTGGTACCCGTCCTCGAGGAAGCGGCGGCGCGCGACCTCGAGGATCTCCGCACGCGTGCCGGGCTTGCCCGCCCTTCTGCCGCGCGACCGGGAATTCATCATGGTTGAGATCCTACGGCCGGGCGGGCGACGCTGCCGGTGTTCCCTCTCCCGGCGGGGGCCGCCGTTCAGGCCCCCCGCCCTCGCGACCCCGGAGGCCCGACGTGCTCTTCGCCCTGGCTCGTTTCTCGGTGCGGCACCGATGGTGGGTGATCGCCGTCTGGCTGCTGGCCGTCATCGGGGCGGCCCTCGGCGCGCGTACGGCCGGAGGCTCGTTCACCAACGACCTCACCCTCGCGGACACCGACTCGCAGGCCGCCTACGACACCTTGCGCGAGCGGTACCCGGACCTGTCCGGGGACGGTATGCAGGTGGTCGTCCACAGCGACGCGGGCGTGACCACGGCGACGGTGAAGGGCGCCGTCACGGACGCCGTCACCGCGGCGCGCGACGTGCCGGACGTGGCAGTCGTCCGGTCGCCGTACGGGCCCGGCCCCACGATGGTCTCCGACGACGGGCGCACCGCCGTGACGACCGTCCAGTTCACCGAGCGGGCCAAGGACGTGCCCGAGGAGTCGGTGGAGGCCGTGCGGGAGGCGTTCGACCCGGTACGCGACGCCGGCGCCCAGGTCGAGTACGGCGGCGCCGTGCTCCAGGGCGAGCACGGACCGTCGGGGAGCGAGGTGATCGGCCTGGCGGCCGCGGTACTGGTCCTGCTGGTGGCCTTCGGGTCGGTGTTCGCCATGGTCGTACCGCTGCTGACCGCCCTGTTCGCCCTCGCACTGGGGATGTCGCTCCTCACCGTGGCCGCCTCGGTGACGACCATCGGCACCTCCGGCCCCGTGGTGGCGACCATGATCGGCCTCGGTGTGGGCATCGACTACGCGCTGCTGGTGGTCACCCGGCACCGGGAGGGCATGCACGCGGGACACCCTCCCGAGGCGTCGATCCCGCTCGCCCTGGCGACCGCGGGCCGGTCGGTGCTCGTCGCCGGCGCCACGGTGATCGTGGCGATCCTGAGCCTCTACCTCATCGGCATCCCCTTCGTCTCCGCCCTCGGGCTGGCCAGCACCCTCACGGTGGGGACCACCCTGATCGCGGCGGTCACCCTGCTGCCCGCCGTGCTGGCCGTCTTCGGCACCGACCTGGACCGGTTCCGCGTCCGCAGGCCGCGCTTCGACCACGGCACCGGACGGGCCGGCGGCCGGCACCGCTGGGCCGGCCACGTCCAGCGGCACCCCTGGCCCTACGCCCTCGTGTCCACCGTCGTGCTGATCGCCATGGCACTCCCGCTGTTCTCCCTGCGCCTCGGCACGGCCGACGCCGGTTCGGCGCCGGAGGACAGCACCGAGCGCCAGGCGTACGAACTGGTCGCGCGGGACTTCGGTGAGGGCTGGACCGGACCGCTGGTGGTGACGGCGCGGTTCGCCGAGGGGGTGCCGGCTGCGGAGGTGAAGCAGCAGTCCACCGAGGTGCGCACCGGGCTGGAGAAGACGGAAGGGGTCCGTGAGGTACGTCCCCCGCGGCTGGACGAGGCCGGGACCACCGCCGTCTACACCGTCGTGCCCGAGGGCTCGCCCGACGACGAGTCCACCGAGCGGCTGGTGCACCACCTGCGCGACGACGTGCTCCCCGAGGCCGCGCCCGACGCCGAGACGCACGTCGGCGGCTCCACCGCCACCGCGATCGACCTCGCCGACCGGCTCGGCAGCCAGATGGCCTGGTTCATGACCTTCGTCGTGGGGCTCAGCTTCCTGCTGCTCATGGTCGAGTTCCGGTCGGTCGTGGTGCCGCTCAAGGCGGCGGTGATGAATCTGCTCTCCGTCGGCGCGGCCTACGGTGTCGTGGTCGCGGTCTTCCAGTGGGGCTGGGGCGCCGGGCTGCTGGGCGCGGAGGCCGGGCCGGTGGAGTCCTTCGCACCGGTCATGCTCTTCGCCGTCCTGTTCGGACTGTCCATGGACTACGAGGTGTTCCTGCTCAGCCGGGTGCAGGAGGAGTACCGGCGGTCCGCCGACGCCGGCGCCTCCGTCCGCATCGGCATCGCCGCCACCGCCCGCATCATCACGGCCGCCGCGTCGGTGATGGTCGTGGTGTTCGGCAGTTTCCAGCTGAACGACGAACGGACCGTCAACCTCTTCGGCTTCGGTCTGGCCGTCGCCATCGCGATCGACGCCACGCTCGTACGGCTCGTCCTGGTGCCCGCCGTCATGGCGCTGCTGGGCAAGCACGCCTGGTGGATGCCGCGCCCGATGCGGCGGTTCCTGCCGCGTCTGCCGGGACACGCGGCCGACGTGACACCGCTTCCGTCCCCGGGAGCCGGGGAGGCCGGTGCCGGTGACGGGCCGCCGGTGGCCGCGGACCCGGAGCGGCGCGGGCCGCTCCCGGAACCGCGGCGCTGACGGGCCGACGGCACTGTCGCGCGGGTCCGTGCAGGCCCGGTTCGGGCGCGGGGCCGGCATGCTCGGCATCGCCTGTGCCGACGGGGTGCCGGCCTCCGGACGGGACCGGGACCCGTTCGCGGTCGGCCGTCGCCTGCCCAACCCCCGCGTGCGGGACGGCGGACGGCTCCATCAGCGCCTCGCGCCCCGCGGTTTCACCTGGGTCGCCCGGGGATGTGCGGGCGAGGAGCATCCCGGTCCCGGGGACCCCGTGCGGTCGGGAATCCCCGTGGTCTTCCTTCCCGACGCGCACCTCCTGGATCCGCTCGCACCGGCGGGGCCGGCCCCCGCCGTACTGGTGCGGCCCGACCGCCACATAGCGGGGCACCGGCCGGACGGTGACATCCGTGCTCTCGGCCCGGCCGACCCCCGTGGTGCGGTGCGCCACCGGCTCGTCGTCCCTCCGGCGTCCCTGACGGCGGGCAGCCGCGTCCGGCTCACTTCCCGGTGGCGGGCGCCCCGCCCCGTTCCGCCCCGATCAGTTCGGAGACCTTCACGAAGCGGTAGCCCTGGCGGCGCAGTTCCGGCACGATCGCCCGTACGGCCCGTTCCGTGGCCGGGGCCGCGCTGCGGGTGCAGTGCAGGACGACCACCGAGCCCGGTCGTACGCCGTCCAGGACCTGCCGTGCCACGGCGTCCGCGTCCGTCGCGAAGGCGTCCCCGCCGACCACGTCCCACTGCACCGCCGTGACGCCGGCCGGGACCAGCGCCTTGAGCGCCTGCCGGTCGTAGCAGCCGCCGGGGAAACGGAAGTACGGCATCGGATCGCGTACCCCCACCTTCCGGAACACCGCGTACGCCCGTTCCACGTCCGCCCGCATCCGGTCCCCGGAGACCGTCGGCAGGCCGTAGCAGTCCGCGGTGAAGGCGTAGTGGCTGTAGGAGTGGTTGGCGACCTCGAAGAGCGGGTCCCCGCCGATGGAGCGGGCCTGGTCCGGGTACTCCTCGGCCCAGCGGCCGGTCATGAACACCGTGGCCGGCACCGTCAGCTCGCGCAGGGCGGCGATGAGCCTCGGGTGGTCGAACCGCTCGCCCGCCTCGGCCCTCGGACCCTGGTCGGCGGTCATGTCGGCGTCGAAGGTGAGGGCGACCGTTCTGCCGCCGGTGCGGGGGCCGTGGTCGAAGACCGGGGTCAGGCCCGCGGGGCCCGGGGCGAGGGTCGGCGGTGACGGGACGGCGGGGGAGGAGGCCGAGGGCGCGGGGCGGGGCGCCTCCCGGGAGGACCGGGCGGGGGCGCAGGCGGCGGTCAGGGCGGCGGCCAGCACGCATACGGCGAGGGCACCACGTGTAAGTGTGATCACCGTATGACGGTATGGAGTGGTTTATGGAGATCAGTGTGATTCGTACGGAGGCGGGCCGGGGCGTCACCCGGCCGGCCGGGGCCCCGGCCCGCGTCTCAGATGTCCCGCCGCTCCAGGGGCCGCGTCGCCGGGCCCTGGATGACCTTGCCGTCCGTGTCGAAGCGGGAGCCGTGGCAGGGGCACTCCCAGGCGCGTTCGGCGGCGTTGAAGTCGACCAGACAGCCCAGGTGGGTGCAGCGGGCCGAGACGGCGTGCAGGGCGCCGTCGTCGTCGCGGTACACCGCGAGCCTGCCGCCGTCGGACCGCACCACCGCGCCCTCGCCCGGCGGCAGCGCCTCCACCGGTGGCGACGGACGCAGCCGGTCGCCGACGAAGTGCCCCGCGACCTGCGCCTGGTGCTTGAGGAACGACGGCGCCTCGCGCACGGTGGAGGCCAGGCGCCGCGGGTCGTACAGACCGCTCCACTCGCACTCCCCGCCGGTGATCTGCGCGGTGAGCAGCAGGCCCGCCATCATCCCGCCGCTCATGCCCCAGCCGCCGAAGCCGGTCGCGACGTACGTGTGCCGGGCGCCCGGGTGCATCGGGCCGACCAGCGGCACGGTGTCGGTGGGATCGTTGTCCTGGGTGGCCCAGAAGTGGGTGAGCTCCACCTCGGGGAAGTGCTTTCGGGCCCAGGCGGCCAGAAGGTCGAAGCGGGCCCGGGTGTCGCCCGTCCCCGGGGTGAAGTGCTCGCCCGTGACCACGAGCAGGCGCCGGGTGCCGTCCTCGCCGAAGGGGGCCGTGCGGACCGAGCGGGTGTTCTCCTCGGTGGTGATGTACATGCCGCCCGGGTCCCGGTCGGCCGGGACCGGTCCGGCGACGACCAGCTCGCGGCGCGGGGAGAGGCGGGTGAACAGCAGCGCCCGGTCGAAGACGGGATAGTGGGTGGCGACCACGACGTCGCGGGCGGTCACCGTGGCACCGGTCGACGTCGAGAGCCGGCACGGCGTGCCCTCCTCCAGGCCGAGCACCGTCGTGTCCTCGTGGACGCGGCCACCGCGCGCGACGATCTCGCGGGCGAGGGCGAGCAGGTACTTGCGCGGATGGAACTGGACCTGGTCCGCCACCTCGACGGCACCCGCCACGGGGAACGGCAGGCCGGTCTCCGTCACGAACGAGGCCGGCAGTCCCGCCTCCCGTGCGGCCCGCGCCTCCGCGCGCAGCTTCGCCACCCCGCCCTCGTCACGGACGAAGGCGCAGGCGCTCCGGCGCTCCCACTCGCAGTCGATGCCCAGCTCCGCCACGACGTCCGCCGTGTGCTCGATCGCCTCGGACTGCGAACGGGCGTACAGCCGCGCGCCCTCGCTGCCGCGGGTGCGGCGGAGCTTGTCGTAGACCAGCGTGTGCAGGGCCGTGACCTTGGCGGTGGTGTGCCCGGTGACTCCGGCGGCGATCCGTCCGGCGTCCAGCACCGCGACGCTCCGCCCGGCCCGGGTCAGCTCCCACGCCGTGCACAGTCCGGCGATGCCGGCCCCGATCACGGCGACGTCGACCTCGAGATCGCCGGCCAGTGCCGGATGCGGCCCGCCCGGTGCGGTCTCGAGCCAGTACGAGCCGCCCACCTGCTGCTTCTCCGTCATGCGGGGCCGAGTACCCCGCCGTCTCCGGTTCAGTGGCCCGGACCTCCTCTTGCGGAACGGGCGGGACGGGACTAACGTACAATCAAATGGTTGTAGATGGGATCGCGGACGAGACCGGCGCGAGTGCGGCGGACGGAGCCGTCGACCGGCTGTTCCACGCCCTGGCCGACACGACGCGGCGCGACATACTCCGTCGCTGTGTCCGGGGTGAGCTGTCCGTGTCACGTCTGGCCGCGGCCTACCCGATGAGCTTCGCCGCCGTGCAGAAACACGTCACGGTGCTGGAGCGGGCCGGTCTGGTCACCAAGGAACGACGCGGACGGGAACAGCTCGTGCGCACCGACCCCGACGCGCTGGACCGGGCGAGGCAGGCCCTCGACGAACTGGAGTCGGCCTGGCGGGCCCGGGTGGACCGGATGTCCGCTCTGCTGGACGACACCGGCAGGGACACCGGCCGCGGGACACCGGCCCGCGACGGGAACACGACGGAAGGAACGGACGGATGACTGTCACCAGCGTCGACAAGGACGTCGACCACCTCACCCTCACGCTCGTCGCCGACTTCACCGCCCCGGTGGAGCGGGTGTGGCAGCTCTGGGCCGACCCGCGGCAGCTGGAGCGCTGGTGGGGCCCGCCGAGCTACCCGGCGACCGTCGAGGAGCACGACCTGACGCCCGGCGGCGGCGTGACGTACTACATGACCGGCCCGGAGGGCGAGAAGTACGGCGGCTGGTGGCGGATCTCCTCGGTCACCCCGCCGAGCGCGCTCGAGTTCACCGACGGCTTCTCCGGCGAGGACGGCAAACCGAACCCCGAGATGCCGACCACCTCGGTACGGATGACCCTCACCGGGCACGACGGCGGTACGCGGATGGAACTGCGTTCCCTGTTCGACACCCGGGAGCAGATGGAACAGCTGGCCGAGATGGGCATGGTGGAGGGGATGAGTCTGGCCGTCGGCCAGATGGACGCGCTGCTGGCGGGCTGAGGCCGCCGGACCGGACCGGACCGGGGACGGGGGACGGAGGGCGGTGCGCTGCCCTCCGTCCCGGCCGTTGTGCCGACTGCCGGCTGCCGGCTGCCGGTCACCTGTGCCAGGGGCCCGTCACCGCGAACGTCGTGCCGGGGTCGTAGACGTTGACGTACATGGTCCGTCCGTCGGGGGAGAAGGTGACCCCGGCGAACTCGCCCCAGTCCGGGTCGTCGTCGGTGCCCCGGTTCTGGCGGTTGCGGGCCAGGGCGTAGACCTCGCCGTGCCGGGTGACGCCGTAGACGTGCTGGGCGCCGCCGCCGTCCTCGCAGACCATCAGACCGCCGCTGGGCGCGAGGCAGATGTTGTCCGGGGACTCGCCGGGCAGCTGGATGTCGGTGTCCGGGCCGAAGACGATCACCAGGGTGAGGCGGCGGCGGTCCGGGTCGTACCGCCAGATCTGACCGTAGTGGTCACCGGCCGAACCGTCGGAGCTGCGGGCGAAGGAGGAGACGAAGTAGACCGAGCGGCCGCCCCAGTAGCAGCCTTCCAGCTTCTGCGCGTGGGTGATGCCCTTCGGGCCGAAGTCCTGGAAGCGGATGGCTGTTTCGGCGGCCAGCGGGTCCGGTACGTCGACCCACTCGACCCGGTCGAAGTGGGCACCCGTCTCCCGGATCGAGGACAGGTCGGGCACGTCCGGCACCCGCATCGCCTGGAGCCGTCCGCCCGCGCGCAGCGAACCGGTGCCGCCGAGCGGCTTCTCCGGCAGGAAGCGGTAGAAGAGGCCGAAGGGCCGGTCGAAGGCGTCCTCGGTCTCGTAGACCACGCCCCGCTTCGGGTCCACGGCGATCGCCTCGTGCTGGAAGCGGCCCATCGCGGTCAGCGGCACGGCACCCGTGCGGCGCGGGTCGGCGCCGTCGACCTCGAAGATGTAGCCGTGGTCCTTGGCGTAGCCGTTCGTGCCGGCCCTGTCCTCGGTCTCCTCGCAGGTCAGCCAGGTGCCCCACGGAGTCGGACCGCCCGCGCAGTTGACGGCCGTACCGGCGATCGCGACCCGCTCCGAGAGCACCCGGCCGCGCTGGTCCAGGGTCAGCGCCGTGCAGCCGCCCTTGCCCTCCGGGTCGTAGGTCAGACCGTCGATCACCGGGACGGGGACCCTGCCGGTGGCGCGGTTCTCGTGGTTGCGGACCAGGTGGACACGGCCGCGGCGGCCGGCGAACGCCGCCATGCCGTCGTGGTTGGAGGGGACCGGGCCCTCGCCGGAGCGGAGCCGGTCGCCCTCGCGGGAGAGGACCGTGTAGCGGAAGCCCCTCGGCAGGTCGAGCAGCCCGTCGGGGTCGGGGGCGAGGGGGCCGTAGCCGCGGTGACCGAGGTTCTGGGCGGCGGCGGTGCCGGTGAAGAGTTCGGAGAGGGCGCCGGTGAAGGCGATGCCGATGCCTGCGGCGCCGGTACGGGCGAGGAGCTGACGGCGTGTGGTGGGGGAGCCGGTTTCGGACATGGAGGGGGGGAAACCTTCCTGCTGGCGGACAGGAACTGTGACCCCGCCGTGTCTATCACCTGGCGTGGGTGACGGGAACCACGCGTACCTCGTGTCACGGGGGTGGGGGCCGGGGCGGTCGGCAGTGTGGTTCGCCCTCGCCGCCCCTTCCCTTCCCGTCCCTGGGGGCTGCGCCCGGTGCAACTTCTTAGGTGCGGGTGGTTGTGCATCCTGCTGGCATGCCTTTCAACACCGCGAACACCGCAGCCATGACCGCCGCAGCCGTCACCGTGGACACGCTCACGGGCCGTGAGTACCTGCGTGTGTCTCAGGACAACTCAGGGCGTCAGCGGTCCGTGACCGAGCAGCATGACGACAACGAGAGGACGACCGCACGCCACGGCATCAAGATCACTGGTGAGCCCTACGTCGACAACGACCGTTCGGCCAGCCGCTACGCGAGCAAGGCGCGCGACGACTGGGCGCGCCTTGTGGCTGATCTTGAGTCGGGCAGGTTCACGGAAGACGTCCTGATCCTGTGGGAAAACAGCCGGTACAGCCGCAAGACCTCTGAGTGGCTGCACCTTATGGAGCTGTGCGAGGGACACGGGAAAAAGATCTTCATCACCTGCGACAACCGGCTCTATGACTTGGCGCACTGGAAGGACCGCCGCAACCTGCGTGAGGACGCGTCGGACTCCGAGACGGAGAGCGACAAGGTGAGCATGCGCAACCGGCGCACGTCCGCCGCCCAGGCGGAGCAAGGGCGCCCGAACGCCACTCCGCCGCACGGCTACATGGCGCAGTACGACGACAAGACGGGCAAGCTGATCAATTGGGTTGAGGACCCGGAAGAGTCGGCAGTGCCCAAGGAACTGTTCCGGCGCCTGCGCGCGGGGCAGTCCATGCGCTCGATCGCGCGTGATCTGGCGGAGGCGGGGCACGTGAACCGGTCCGGCAGGCCGTTCACGGATGAGCACCTGCGGACCATGGCGCTCCGTCCCGCGTACGGCGGGTACCGCAAGCACACTCCCAAGAGCCGGGGGCGTTCGTTCAAGGCACAGCAGGTAGAGACAACGCTGTATGAGGCCACCTGGGCGCCGTTGGTCGAGCGTGAGACGTTCTGGGCGGTGCGCCGGATGATGCTCGACCCTGCGCGCCGCAGCACCCGCAACGGCAAGGCAAAGCACGTTCTGACCATGACCATGAAATGCGACGTGTGCGGAGGGACGATGGGCGCGGGAGGCGAGGGCACGAGCGCCTACTACTTCTGTCGGCAGCGTCGCTGTGTCCAGATCAGTAAGCCTGCGGTAGATGCGTTGATCATCGGGTCCGCAACGCAGCCCGGCGTGATCCTGGCCTATCTCGCGTCGGACAAGGTCTATGAGGACTTTGCCGCCTCCGCGGAGGACTCCGGCAAGGTCGAGCACATCCGCGCCGAAATTGAGCGGCTGCGGGGCGAGCGGGGCGAGGCAGAGAACGCGGAGCCGGAGAGCATCGCGGAGGCGCGCATGTTCGCGCGGATGGTCGAAACCCTCACCACAAAGATCACTGCTCTTGAGGAGCAAGAGCGCAGGCTCACCCTGCCTGCCGTCCTCACGGATTTGATCCGGCCCGGTAAGGGCGTGGCGGAGCGCTGGGAGGCTGCGCCGGTAGAGGCACGGCGGGAGGTTGCTCGACTCCTGCTGTCCGCTGACTGGGTCGGGCAGGTGCGTGTACGGCGTGGCCGTGGCGTGCCTGCGGCCGACCGTATCCACTGGCACGTGGAACCCCAGGGCTGACGCAAGGTCGAATTTCTCAGCAAAGCCGCAGGTCGGAGGGTACGCCGAAGAGGTCCAGGGGTGCCTTGTGGGGTGACAGGGCGATCTGGCGCTTGGCGTCCGCGATGGAACTGCTCATGGTGCGCAGGTAGTTCATGGCCACCGATCGCAACGTCGAGGCGTTCTGCGGTCCGTGGCCGCTGCGGATGCGTGAGGCATCCTCGCCGAACGTCACATCCCGCACGTAATGGATCTTGTTCTCCACGCCCCAGTGGCCCCTCGCGTACCGCCCGAGCACCTCCGGAGCCGCCTCGGACGCCGACAGGTCGGTGATCAGGTAGACCGTCTCCCGCGTTCGCTTGCCCGTTGCCCGGTCGGTGCGGTGCCGGATGATCCGGGCAACCTGCTTGACGTGCGGAAACGCCAGCGACGTCCACGTCACTGCCTGCACCACCCGCGTCTCCCGCCGGCCGTGACCCACCTCGCTCTCCTTGTGCCTGGCCGTCACCTCGCTCCAGGGGATCGACCGGCACGCCTCCCACAACGCCGGCTGGTTCCGCTCCACCACCAGCACGAAGTGCGCACCCATCTCCTCCACCAGCACCTTCGCCGTCTCCACCTGCGTGTGCAGTGCGTCCGCCGTCACCACCCCGTGCAGGTCGGGCACCGACAACAGCGGCGCCGGCG
>NZ_NEUB01000744.1 GCF_002910825.1 Streptomyces sp. SM1
CGCGCCGGGAGGAAAGGGCCCCTGCTTTGATCACGTCCGTAGCGAGGGTAAGCGCGAGGGCATGACCGGGACCGCCCGGTCCAACTTCCCCGACGGGCTTTGCCCCGTCGTGGTGGACGGACATGCGTCCGTGGCGAAAGTGCGGAAACTTCAACGCGGACTATGGACTGCGGCCAAGCAGTCGCCGGAGCGGCGGTTCCACGCCCTGTACGACCGTATCCACAGAGGTGATGTGCTGTGGGAGGCGTGGGAACGAGTTCGGGCTAATGGTGGAAGTGCCGGGGTGGATCGAGTCACTCTGGTATTCGTGGAGAAGGAGTATGGAGTTGGCCGCTTACTCGGTGAACTTCAGGCTTCTCTGCGTGCAGGTACGTATCGTCCCGCGCCCGCCAGGCGCGTGGATATTCCGAAACCGCAGGGCGGTGTGAGGCCACTTGGTATTCCTGCCGTTCGGGACAGGGTGGCTCAGCAGGCGGCGAAGATCGTGTTGGAGCCGGTATTCGAGGCGGACTTCCTTCCGTGCTCGTACGGATTCCGTCCGAAGCGGTCGGCGACGCAGGCGATGGAGCGACTTCGAGTCGGTTTCATCAAGAGGTGTCACTTTGTTGTCGAGTTCGACATCCGAAGCTTCTTCGACGAGATCGATCACGATCGGCTTCTCGTCGAGGTGGGGCGCCGGGTGTCGGATCGCAGGGTTCTCAAGCTGGTTCGTTTGTGGTTGCAGGCGGGTGTGATGGTGGATGGTGAGGTTCGGCGGACGGTTGCCGGTACACCTCAGGGCGGGGTGATCTCGCCCTTGCCGGCCAACATCTACCTGCATGTTCTGGACTCCGAGTTGACACGGCGAGGGGTTGGTGAACTGGTGCGGTACGCGGACGACGGAGTCGTCTTGTGCCGATCGGACCGCCAGGCCAGGGCTGCTCTGGAAGCGGTCGGGGAAATCCTCGGCTCGCTGAGGCTGCGACTGCTCCCGGATAAAACGAAGGTGGTTGACCTCAGGGAGGGCCGGGAAGGACTCGATTTCCTCGGCTGCCACTTCAGAGCCCAATTCTCGGGCAGGATGTGGGAGAAGTATGGCAAGATTTGCTTCTACCTGCATCGCTGGCCGTCGAAGGCGGCGATGAAGAGACTCCGGGACAAGGTCCGGGAACGGACTGACCGCCGCCGGTCGGGATGGGATATCCGTGATGTGATCGCGGACTTGAATCCAATCCTGCGCGGCTGGGGAAACTACTTTCGAACCGGGAATGCTGCCCGGAAGTTCCGGTCTGCTGACGAGTACGTGGTGTGGCGGCTCCGTAGATTGATGGTCAAGAAACGGGGATGCAACCTACGGCGTGGCCAGCGGCAGGAATGGGCGGAGGGGTGGTTTGCCGGGCACGGCCTGTATTGACTGCGTGGCACGATTCGCTATCCGAAGGCTGCGTAACCTAGTCAAGAAGATCATCGGTAAGCCGTGTGCGGGAAAACCGCACGCACGGATTGAAAGGGGAAAGGGGAATCGGGCCCGAAAAAGGCACCGCGCCCCGGACTACCAATGAGTTTTGGAGCTGGTGTGCCCACGGTCCAGGTCGCGGACCTCAAGGACGGCGATTTCCTGCTGGACGTCCGGGAGGACGGCGAGTGGAAGGCCGGTCACGCGGAAGGGGCGCTGCACCTTCCCGTCAGCGAGTTCGTGGCCCGCTACGGCGAGCTGACCGAGGCCGCGCCGCAGGACGGCCGGATCCATGTGATCTGCCGCTCCGGTGGACGGTCGGCCCAGGTCACGATGTATCTGGCCCAGCAGGGGATCGACGCCGTGAACGTGCACGGCGGCATGCAGGTGTGGGAGTCCGCCGGCCGCCCGGTCGTCACCGACGACGGGCAGCCGGGGCACGTCCTGTAGCGGAGTCCCGCCGTCTGCGGTGGAGCCCTACCGGTCGAAGTCCAGCTCGACCTGTTCCGTCACCGGATGCGACTGGCAGGCCAGGACGTAGCCCGCCTCCGTCTCCTCCGACTCCAGCGCGAAGTTGCGGTCCATCCGCACCTCGCCCGCGACGAGGAAGGCGCGGCAGGTCCCGCACACCCCGCCCTTGCAGGCGTACGGCGCGTCGGGCCGGTTGCGCAGCACCGTCTCCAGCAGGGACTCCCCGGACCGCACGGGCCAGGTGCCGCCGCGTCCGTCGAGCCGGGCGGTGACCGTGCTGTGGGCGGGGGCGGACACCGTGGCGGCAGGTGCCGTACCGGTGTCCACGTGGAAGATCTCCTGGTGGATGCGGGAGCGGGCGACCCTCAGCCCGCGCAGCGCCCGCTCGGCGCCTTCGACCAGTCCGTACGGCCCGCACAGGAACCAGCCGTCCACCTGATCCACCGGCAGCAGCGCCGGCAGCAGCCCGGTCAGCCGCTCCCGGTCCAGCCGGCCGGACGGCAGCCCCGCCTGCTGCTCCTCGCGGGAGAGCACCGTCACCAGCTGGAGCCGCTCCGGGTAGCGGTCCTTCAGATCGGCGACCTCCTCCAGGAACATCGTGGAGGCGGCCGTCCGGTCGCTGCGGATCAGGCAGAACCTGGCCTCCGGCTCGCGGGCGAGGAGGGTCGAGGCGATCGACAGGACCGGGGTGATCCCGCTGCCGCCGACGACCGCCGCGTACCGGCCGGGCGCGGGAGGGAGGGTGAAACGGCCGGCCGGGGTCATCACCTCCAGCTCGTCGCCGAGGTCGATCTCCTTGAGCGCGTAGGTGGAGAAGGCGCCGCCGTCGACCAGCCGCACGCCGACCCGGAGGGTGCTCGGGGCCTCGCCGTCGGGTGCGGGGGAGCAGATCGAGTAGGTGCGCCGTACCTCCTGGCCGTCGGCGGTGCGCCGCAGTGCCAGATGCTGGCCGGGGGCGTAGCGGTACTCCTCGCGCAGATGCGTGGGGACGGCGAGGGTGAGAGCGACGGAGTCGTCGGTGAGCCGGTCGACCGCGGCCACCCGGAGCCGGTGGAAGCGGGCCATCACAACTCCTTGAAGTGGTCGAACGGTTCACGGCAGGCCAGGCAGCGGCGCAGCGCCTTGCACGCGGTGGACGAGAAGCGGCTGAGCAGTTCGGTCTCGGCGGACCCGCAGTGCGGGCAGCGGACGGGGGCCGGTCCGTCGTCCGGCCGGGCGGTGCGGGTCGCCCCGAGCTCCACCCGCACCGGGCCGGAGGGGGCCGCCCCCACGCGTGGCGGGGCGATGCCGTACTCGCGCAGTTTGCGGCGTCCCTCGTCCGTGATGTCGTCGGTCGACCAGGCGGGCGCGAGCACCGTGCGCACCGTGACCTCGCGCACCCCGTGGTCGCGCAGCACCCGCTCTATGTCGTGGCTCATCGCCTCGATGGCCGGGCAGCCGGTGTAGGTCGGGGTCAGCTCGACCTCGACGGTGTCCTCCCCGCGTGCGTGCACCGCGCGCACGACGCCCAGCTCGCGCAGGGTCAGCACCGGCAGTTCGGGGTCGGGCACCGAACCGGCGAGTTCCAGGAGTTCCGCCTCCAGCGGGGTGACGGTCACCATGCCGCTCCCGGGTGGCTGCGGTGCAGGTGCTGCATCTCGGCGAGCATCCGGCCGAAGGGTTCGGTGTGCAGGCCCTGGCGGCCGGCGCCGGCCGCCCAGGCTCCCGTGCGGGGGCCGTCGGGGACCGTGAGCGTGGCCCTGCGCAGCACCTGGCCGGTCCACTCCAGCCAGGCCGCCTCCAGGGCCGGCCGGTCGGCGTCGACGCCGTCGACCGGCTGGAACATCTCGCCGGTGTAGCGCCACAGCGCGTCCACGGCCCGCTGCATCCGGGCATGGCTCTCGTCCGTGCCGTCCCCGAGGCGCAGCGTCCACTGCTCGGCGTGGTCGCGGTGGTAGGCGGTCTCCTTGACGGCCTTGCCGGCCAGCGGCGCGAACGGGCCGTCGCCCGCCGCCAGTTCCCCGTACAGGAGGTACTGGTGGGCCGAGAAGAACAACTGGCGGGCGATGGTGTGGGCGAAGTCGGTGTTGGGCTGCTCCACCAGCTGGAGGTTGCGGAAGGCGCGCTCCTCGCGGAGGAACGCCAGCTCGTCCTCGTCGCCGGCCATCGACAGCAGCACCCGGGCCTGGCCCAGCAGGTCCAGGGCGATGTTGGCGAGGGCGAGTTCCTCCTCCAGCACGGGTGCGTGGCCGGCCCACTCGCCGAGGCGGTGGGAGAGCACCAGCGCGTCGTCGCCGAGGGCGAGCGCGGCGGCCGTGCGGGCCGGGGTGTCCTCGGCGGGTGTCGTCGTCACAGGTGCTGCACCCCCTCGGGGATCTCGTAGAAGGTCGGGTGTCGGTAGGGCTTGTCGGCGGCCGGTTCGAAGAACGGGTCCTTCTCGTCCGGCGAGGAGGCGGTGATCGCGGACGACGGCACGACCCAGAGCGAGACGCCTTCGCCGCGCCGGGTGTACAGATCGCGGGCGTTGCGCAGGGCGAGCTCCGCGTCCGGGGCGTGCAGGCTGCCGGCGTGGGTGTGGGACAGTCCCCGGCGCGAGCGCACGAAGACCTCCCACAGGGGCCAGTCGGTGTGGGTCATGCGCGCGTAGCTCCTGTCTCGCTGTTCGTGTGCCTGGCCGCGTGGGCCGCTGCCGCCTCCCTGACCCAGGCGCCGTCCTCGTGGGCCCGCCTGCGCCGGGTCAGCCGCTCCTCGTTGCACGGGCCGTTGCCCTTGAGGACGTCCCAGAACTCCGTCCAGTCGATCGTGCCGAAGTCGTGGTGCCCGCGCTCCTCGTTCCACGTGAGGTCCGGGTCGGGGAGGGTGAGACCGAGGGACTCGGCCTGGGGGACGCAGATGTCGACGAAGCGCTGACGCAGTTCGTCGTTGGAGTGCCGCTTGATCTTCCAGGCCATCGACTGCGCGGAGTGCTGCGACTCGTCGTCGGGCGGGCCGAACATCATCAGCGACGGCCACCACCAGCGGTCCACCGCGTCCTGCGCCATCGCGTGCTGCTCCGGGGTGCCCTTGCTGAGAGCCAGCAGCAGCTCGTACCCCTGGCGCTGGTGGAAGGACTCCTCCTTGCAGACACGGACCATCGCACGCGCGTAGGGCCCGTAGGAGCAGCGGCACAGGGGGACCTGGTTGGTGATCGCCGCGCCGTCCACGAGCCAGCCGATCGCGCCGACGTCCGCCCAGGTCAGCGTCGGGTAGTTGAAGATCGAGGAGTACTTCTGGCGGCCGGAGTGCAGCTTGTCGAGCAGCTCTTCCCGGCTGACGCCGAGCGTCTCGGCGGCGCTGTAGAGGTACAGGCCGTGCCCGGCCTCGTCCTGGACCTTGGCCATCAGGATCGCCTTGCGGCGGAGGGAGGGCGCGCGCGTGATCCAGTTGGCCTCCGGCTGCATGCCGATGATCTCGGAGTGCGCGTGCTGTGCGATCTGCCGGACCAGCGTGGCCCGGTACGCGTCCGGCATCCAGTCGCGCGGCTCGATCCGCTCGTCGGCGGCGACGGCCGCGTCGAAGGCGCGCTGGTGGCCGGCGGTGTCGTCCGTGCCGGTCAGCGCGTCGAACGCCCTGCTGTCCGCCGTATCGCGGGCGGCTGCTGTCGCCATGAGGTCCCCCTCGACCTGGGTGCTTCGCGGAGCACGCTCCCGACCGATCGTTCGGTTCGTGCGATTCCATGGTGAGACGGGCACCGCGAGGTGTCAACCACTGTGGATAACCTGCGGGTGCCGCCCGTGGACGACGGCACCCGGACCGCACCTGTGGTGACGGCCACGCAACGGGTGGTCCGGGGGGACTGTGCCCGGGTGTCCGGTGCTGAGTACCGTTCCGTGCGGCACGGCGGGGTGGTGGTGCGGGTGGGACCCGGGGCGGGCGGCACGGGCTCCGCGGCCGGGGCGGAAGCGGTGACGGACCGGGATCGGTGGATCGGGGCGGAATGAACGCGTACGACAAGGGCTCGCCGATGACGTATGTCTCGACGATCCCGCACACCGGCACGTTCCGCATGT
>NZ_NEUB01000745.1 GCF_002910825.1 Streptomyces sp. SM1
CGCGCCGGGAGGAAAGGGCCCCTGCTTTGATCACGTCCGTAGCGAGGGTAAGCGCGAGGGCATGACCGGGACCGCCCGGTCCAACTTCCCCGACGGGCTTTGCCCCGTCGTGGTGGACGGACATGCGTCCGTGGCGAAAGTGCGGAAACTTCAACGCGGACTATGGACTGCGGCCAAGCAGTCGCCGGAGCGGCGGTTCCACGCCCTGTACGACCGTATCCACAGAGGTGATGTGCTGTGGGAGGCGTGGGAACGAGTTCGGGCTAATGGTGGAAGTGCCGGGGTGGATCGAGTCACTCTGGTATTCGTGGAGAAGGAGTATGGAGTTGGCCGCTTACTCGGTGAACTTCAGGCTTCTCTGCGTGCAGGTACGTATCGTCCCGCGCCCGCCAGGCGCGTGGATATTCCGAAACCGCAGGGCGGTGTGAGGCCACTTGGTATTCCTGCCGTTCGGGACAGGGTGGCTCAGCAGGCGGCGAAGATCGTGTTGGAGCCGGTATTCGAGGCGGACTTCCTTCCGTGCTCGTACGGATTCCGTCCGAAGCGGTCGGCGACGCAGGCGATGGAGCGACTTCGAGTCGGTTTCATCAAGAGGTGTCACTTTGTTGTCGAGTTCGACATCCGAAGCTTCTTCGACGAGATCGATCACGATCGGCTTCTCGTCGAGGTGGGGCGCCGGGTGTCGGATCGCAGGGTTCTCAAGCTGGTTCGTTTGTGGTTGCAGGCGGGTGTGATGGTGGATGGTGAGGTTCGGCGGACGGTTGCCGGTACACCTCAGGGCGGGGTGATCTCGCCCTTGCCGGCCAACATCTACCTGCATGTTCTGGACTCCGAGTTGACACGGCGAGGGGTTGGTGAACTGGTGCGGTACGCGGACGACGGAGTCGTCTTGTGCCGATCGGACCGCCAGGCCAGGGCTGCTCTGGAAGCGGTCGGGGAAATCCTCGGCTCGCTGAGGCTGCGACTGCTCCCGGATAAAACGAAGGTGGTTGACCTCAGGGAGGGCCGGGAAGGACTCGATTTCCTCGGCTGCCACTTCAGAGCCCAATTCTCGGGCAGGATGTGGGAGAAGTATGGCAAGATTTGCTTCTACCTGCATCGCTGGCCGTCGAAGGCGGCGATGAAGAGACTCCGGGACAAGGTCCGGGAACGGACTGACCGCCGCCGGTCGGGATGGGATATCCGTGATGTGATCGCGGACTTGAATCCAATCCTGCGCGGCTGGGGAAACTACTTTCGAACCGGGAATGCTGCCCGGAAGTTCCGGTCTGCTGACGAGTACGTGGTGTGGCGGCTCCGTAGATTGATGGTCAAGAAACGGGGATGCAACCTACGGCGTGGCCAGCGGCAGGAATGGGCGGAGGGGTGGTTTGCCGGGCACGGCCTGTATCAACTGCGTGGCACGATTCGCTATCCGAAGGCTGCGTAACCTAGTCAAGAAGATCATCGGTAAGCCGTGTGCGGGAAAACCGCACGCACGGATTGAAAGGGGAAAGGGGAATCGGGCCCGAAAAAGGCACCGCGCCCCGGACTACCAATGACGGTGACGGAGACGACGGAGACGACAGGAGCCGGTGCCGACACCTGCGCCGGACCGCCGCAGGGGAACCGCCGGCCGGACGGCGCGGACACCTACACGATCAGCGAGGTCGTCGCCCTCACCGGGCTGACCGCACACACCCTGCGCTGGTACGAGCGCATCGGGCTGATGCCGCACATCGACCGTTCGCACACCGGTCAGCGGCGCTACAGCAACCGCGACCTCGACTGGCTCGCCCTCGTCGGCAAGCTCCGCCTGACCGGAATGCCGGTCGCGGACATGGTGCGGTACGCGGAACTGGTCCGCTCGGGCGATCACACCTACACCGAGCGTTTCGAGCTGCTCCGGCAGACCCGCGAGGACGTACTGTCCCGGATCGCCGAGCTTCAGGGCACGCTCGCCGTGCTCGACCGGAAGCTCAGCTTCTACGCGGACGCGGGGCGGGCCCTGGCGTCGGAGAGGACATGATGACGAACGGCAGGATCGGCACGGCGGCACTGGGCGGGAACGGCCCCGAGGTGGGCGTCCAGGGTCTCGGCTGCATGGGCATGAGTTTCGCCTACGGCCCCGCTGACGCGGACGCCTCCCGGGCGACCCTGGAGCGCGCCCTGGAACTCGGCGTCACGCTGTACGACACGGCGGACGCGTACGGCGACGGCGACAACGAGCGCTTCCTCGCCCCGTTCCTCAAGGCGCACCGCGACGAGGTGGTCGTCGCCACCAAGTTCGCCCTGGCGATCCCGCCGGACGACCCGGACCGGCGGATCATCCGCAACGACGCGCCCTACATCCGCCAGGCCGTCGAGGCGAGCCTGCGGCGCCTGGAGGCCGACGTGATCGGCCTCTACTACATGCACCGGCGCGATGTGAACGTGCCGATCGAGGAGACCGTCGGCACCATGGCGGAACTGGTGCGCGAGGGCAAGGTCAGGCAGCTGGGCCTGAGCGAGGTCACCGGCGACGAGCTGCGCGCCGCGCACGGTGTGCACCCGATCGCGGCCGTGCAGTCGGAGTGGTCGCTGTTCAGCCGGGACATCGAGGCGAAGGTGGTGCCGGCCGCGCGGGAACTGGGCGTGACCCTGGTCCCGTACTCGCCGCTCGGCCGCGGCTTCCTGACCGGTTCCTTCGCCGACGCGGGCCAGGACCTCACCGCCGGCGACTTCCGCCGCCGGATGCCCCGCTTCACGGGCGACAACGCGGCGGCCAACGCGGCCCTGCTGGACCCGGTCCGCACCGTCGCCCGGTCCCACGGAGCCACCCTCGGCCAGATCGCCCTGGCCTGGGTCCACCAGCAGGGGGCCGTCCACCGCCTCCCGGTCGTCCCCATCCCCGGCACCCGCAGGCCGACCCGGGTGGAGGAGAACACGAAGGCGACCCGCATCACCCTGACGGACGAGGAACTGACCCTCCTCAACCCCATCGCCGCCAAGGTGGCGGGCCCCCGCTACGCGGACATGACCTTCACCTCCGCAGGCAGGGAACAGTGCAATCCCCTCGGGGGCGCGGGGAACTGCGCGCCCGGCCCCCACCGGCCCCGCGGCCGGAAAGCACCCGGGCCCGGAAGGCGACTCAGCAGGGAGCAGTGCAATCCCCTCGGGGGCGCGGGGAACTGCGCGCCCGGCCCCCACCGGCCCCGCGGCCGGAAAGCACCCGGCCCCGGAAGGCGACTCACAGCTCGGAGAGCAACTCCGCCTTCTTGGAGGAGAACTCCTCATCCGTCACCAGGCCGGCCTGATGCAACTCCCCGAGATGCCGGATCCGCTCGGCGATGTCCGCGGGATCCCGCCGCACACGCGCCGCAGGCACAGGCACCGGCGCACAGTCCCGCACCGCCGCCAGCACAGCCGCCGCGAACGGCAGTGACTCGTGCACCGGCCCGTACCCGAGCCCGAAGACCACCGCGGCCGGATCCTGATCCGGCTGCGCCGGTGCCCCGGCGTCCCGCCGCAACAGCCGCAGATGCCCTTCGAACACCTCGGGCGAGCGCCACTCCACCCCGCTCAGCTCACCGATCGGGAACCGCTGGTCCCCGGCCTTCCACTTCGCCGACGACGCGCCCGTCCAGAACCAGCGGAAGGACACCGCGCTGCCGTCGAAGGCCGCCTTCCCGTCGTACGCCTTGAACCGGGGTGCCTTCGGGGCGGTCACCAGATGACGTTCGGCGGGGCCCGACTCGGTGAGCCGCGCGCGCAGTTCGTCGGCGTAGTACTCGGCGAGCGTCTCGCGCTCGGCGGGCAGCACCAGCCGGTAGGGGTCGCTGCTCTCCTTCAGCTGCCCGGCGGCAGCCTCCAGCAGCGGATCGGCACCGGGCCGGAGCTCCACCCGCAGGACCACGGTCCCGCGCCTGCCCGGCGTGAGGGTCACCCCCTCGATCGCCTCCAACGGCACCTGCCGCTCCCCGAGTGCCTGGAACAGCTTGGGTGTTCGAATTCCCCGCTCGTAACGGATGAGCACGGAGTCGGATCCGAACTCCCAGGCGGCATGCAATCCGGCCAGTACGTCACCCATGCGGCTCATCGTATGCGGCACGAGCTTCTCCGTCCCATCCCCACGCATACCGCAGTATCTCCGCCTCTACGCGCGTCCGGTAGGGGTCGTACCGGACAAACCCGTCCGGCAGACGTCGCCCCGGTGCGCACAGGACACCGCGCGGTATGCGCCAACGCCGATCTCGGCGAAGTTCCGCACGCTGTCCGTGCCCGGTACGAAGTACCCGGCGTGCCCCTTCGCCTCCCGGGCCGACAGCACCCGCGCCCCGAACCCGTCGGCCACCGGATCGGCCCCGTGCCCCAGGCCGCCGAGCTCCAGGTAGGGCACGTCCTGGATCCAGTCGTCGGCGTCCCGCATCGCCCACACCCGTGCGGCGGTGTCCAGCTGGGAGGCCTTCTCGACCCGCATACCGGGGCTGCCGGCCACCGCGATGTCCGCCACCCGGTCCGGCAGGGAGCGCGCGGCGATTCCGCACACCACGGAGCCGTAGCTGTGGCAGAACAGCGAGACCGGCGACGCGCCCGGCAGGCCGTGCAGCATGGCGTCCAGCCGCTCGGCGCCGTCCCTGGCGCGCATCGCCATGGCCGCGTCCATGCCGAGTCCGCTGGGCGCGGTGTAGTCGGCCCAGGCGATCACGGCCGTACGGGTCGCGGGGGCGGCGTCGCGCTCCGCCGCGTACAGGGACTCGGCCATGCCGGCGGGGGCCGAGTACTTGCGGTCGGTGCGCTGGAAGGTCAGCAGGTCGGTGTCGGAACCGGGGACGACGACCGAGACCCGCTCGGCCTCCGCCAGATCACCGAAGACCTCCGCGACCCGGCCGGAGCCCGACGGGTCGAAGGCGAGGATGCGCCGGTCCGGGCGCATCAGCGCCCCGAAGCGGTCCATCCTGCGGGCGGCGTGCCGCTGGCCCGAGGTGGTGAGACGGCTGTCGTGCACGCGTTCCGACTCGACCTCGAGGGCCTGCCCCAGTGCGACACGGTTGGCGAGGTAGCGCAGCTCGACCGGCGCGCCGTTCATGTTGCCGACCGCGAGCGGATAGCGGTGGGCGAGCGACGCGCGCTGCCCCTCGGTGAGGGAGGCGAAGAACCGGGCCAGCCGCGCGGGCGCCGACTGCGGGTCCGGCAGCCGGTGACCTCCTATCCGGCCGTGCTCCCAGGCGCTGACCGACGCCTGGAGAGGGGCGGGGTGGCGGTGGTGGCGCATCGCCGTCCAGCCGGTGGTCGCCAGCATCACGAAGACGACGGCGAGCGCGAGCAGCGCGCGCCAGACGTTCAGCTGCGGGGAGGCGTCGAGGGAAGTCACTGAAAGGACACACTAGGAGAACGGGAGTGTCTCGCGTGAGCCAAGTGACCGGTATCACGTTTCGGTGCGTCGGACCGGGGATCCGTTCGTACGCCAGTTCTCCGCGAGCGCCGGCCCGACATGGTCGAGGCAGGTCGTCAACAGCTCCCGCATGGCCGCGACGCTGACGTCACCGCCGGTGGACCAGCGCCGCTCCGCCACCCGGATCACTCCGCCGAACGCGGCCACCAGGATCCTCGGCCGGGGGTCGCCGTCCACGTCGAGCCCCTCGCGCTCGGCGACGAGGCGCGCCAGCTCCTTCTCCAGCTCCGCCGCGCGGCGCAGATGGGCGGCGAGCAGGGCGGGCGTCGACTCGATCATCCGGTAGACCCGCAGGTGCAGTTCCAGCGGGACCAGCCGCTCCACGGCCTCGTTGATGCCGTCCCAGCTGTCCAGCACGGCCCGGCGCAGCACCTCCAGCGGCGCCTCGCCCGGCGGCCGTTCCCGTACGGCCTCGAGTACGTGGGCCTCCGCGAGCCGGGAGACGAAGAACGCCACCTCCTCCTTGCTGGCGAAGTAGCGGAAGAAGGTGCGCTGCGAGACGTCGGCGGCCGCGGCGATGTCGTCGACGGTCGTCCCCTCGTACCCGCGCGTGGCGATCAGCTCCAGGGCGGCCCGCACGAGGGCGTTCCTGGTGCGCTGCTTCTTGCGCTCCCGCAGACCCGGCCGCGGCAGCGCGTCCACGGCGGTCCCGACCGTCTCCATGGCTCCTCCTTGAACTGTTTCCCCAGTTCAGGCTATAGGCGGGTGTCGTGTCAGTCACTGACTGGTGAATTGGTTTGGCAAGTGTCAGTGGCTGTCATTAGCCTCCTCGCATGACTAGTCAGACCACCATCGACAAGGCGGGGCCGGGGGACGGGCCCCCGGCCGCCCCGTCGGGCGCGACACCGGGCAAGGGGCTGCGCGGGCACCCCTGGTTCACCCTCGTGACCGTCGCCGTGGGGGTCATGATGGTGGCCCTTGACGGCACCATCGTGGCCATCGCGAACCCGGCCATCGCCAGCGACCTGGGCGCCACCTTCGCCGAGGTCCAGTGGATCACCAACGCGTACTTCCTCGCCCTCGCGGTCTCCCTGATCACGGCCGGCAAGCTCGGTGACCGTTTCGGGCACCGGCAGACCTTCCTGATCGGCGTCGTCGGCTTCGCCGCCGCCTCCGGGGCCATCGGCCTGTCCGACAGCATCGGGCTGGTCATCGCCTTCCGTGTCTTCCAGGGCCTGTTCGGCGCCCTGCTGATGCCGGCCGCGCTCGGTCTGCTGCGGGCCACGTTCCCGGCCGAGAAGCTCAACATGGCGATCGGCATCTGGGGCATGGTCATCGGTGCCTCCACCGCGGGCGGCCCGATCCTCGGCGGTGTCCTCGTCGAACACGTCAACTGGCAGTCGGTGTTCTTCATCAACGTGCCGGTCGGCATCCTCGCCGTCGCACTCGGCGCGTGGATCCTGCTCGACCACCGCGCGAAGAACGCCCCGCGCTCCTTCGACCTGCTCGGCATAGCCCTGCTGTCCACCGCGATGTTCTGCCTCGTCTGGGCGCTGATCAAGGCCCCGGAGTGGGGCTGGGGCGGCCTGCAGACCTGGCTGTTCATCGTCGGCTCGGTCGCCGGTTTCGCGCTCTTCGCCTTCTGGGAGACGAGGGTCAGGGAGCCGCTGATCCCCCTGGCGCTGTTCCGCTCCGTTCCGCTGTCCGCGGGTGTCGTGCTGATGGTCCTGATGGCCATCGCCTTCATGGGCGGACTGTTCTTCGTCACCTTCTACCTGCAGAACGTGCACGGTCTGAGCCCGGTGGACGCGGGTCTGCACCTGCTGCCCCTCACCGGCATGATGATCGTCGGATCCCCGCTCGCCGGAGTGATGATCACCAAGGTCGGACCGCGTATCCCGCTGGCGTTCGGCATGGCCTGCACGGCGCTGGCCATGTACGGGATGTCGACGCTGGACAAGGGCACGGGCAGCGCCGTGATGTCGCTCTGGTTCGCCCTGCTCGGTCTCGGCCTCGCGCCCGTCATGGTGGGCGCCACCGAGGTCATCGTGGGCAACGCGCCGCTCGAGCTGTCCGGCGTCGCCGGTGGCCTTCAGCAGGCCGCCATGCAGGTCGGCGGCAGCCTCGGCACCGCCGTGCTCGGCGCCGTGATGGCCTCCAAGGTGAGCGGCGATCTGGTGGGCAACTGGGCGAAGGCCGGACTGCCGCCGCTCACTCCGGAGCAGGCCGGCCCGGCCTCCGAGGCCGTCCAGGTCGGTGTGGCACCGGTGGCCAAGGGCACCCCGCCGGAGATCGCCGCGAAGATCACCGATGTCGCGCACGACACGTTCATCTCCGGCATGAGCATGGCGTCACTGGTCGCCGCCGGAGTCGCCGCGGTGGCGATCTTCGTCGCGTTCCTCACCAAGCGCGGCGAGAACGCGGAGGCCGGCGCGGGCGTCGGCCACATCTGACGGACCGTTCTGTGACCGGTTTCGCTCATCAGGGTGAACCGTCGCGGTGACCCCTCCCTCGGGAGGGCGCCGCAGGTCACATTGGGTCAAGTCCTCCGCAGCGCATGGAGGACGCCGACTGCTGCGCGCCGCCGGAGGGGGGCGGCGCGCAGGCAGCGGCCCGCCGGCCGGGCGTACGGGGTGAATGCACCGCGCAAGCGGGGGAACCCGCCATGTCAACACACCCTCAAGGGAGTTGATGATGGCGAGCTTCGGACACGGAACGCGCAGGCACCCCCGCACACGTGGCCGGACGGGGTCACGGTCCGGGCCGGACAGCGCGACACTCGGAATCATCGGACTCATCTGCGCGGTCGCCGGGTTCTTCGTGCTGGGGATCGTCCTCGGCCCGGTGGCGATCGTCTGCGGATGGCTCGCGATGGGCCGCAGCTGGGCGGGCCCCCGCCCGGTACCGGCCCTGGTAGCCGTGGTCCTCGGCGCCATCGACACGCTCCTGGCCGTCATCTTCCTGGCCGGGGCGACGGGTTCCGGCTACGGCATGTTCTGACCTCGAGTCACACAGGCCGCAGCCGCACAGGGGTGAGCCCCCGGCACCACGCCGGGGGCTCACCCCTGTGCGTTCCTCCGACGGAGCACACGCCGACATCCGGCACCCCTGTGCGTCGACACCGGGCGCCGCCGCGGCGGACCCTGCCCTCTCGTGGCAGCCCGCGTGTGCCCTCTCCGACTGAGCGGACCGCCGATCCGGGATGGCGCACGCGGGCGGGCCGTACGGCCCCGCGTGCCCGCGGTCGTGGAGTGCACGGTCCGGGACCGGACGGGCGGAGGGGCCCCGGCGACCCCGGGACCCCTCCGCCCACGCTCCCGCCGGAGGCGCTACGCGTCGCCGCCCGCCGCTCCCGGGTCCGCCGCGGTGACGTCCAGCAGCTGGTACCGGTCGATCGCCTGCTTCAGCACCGAGCGGTCCACATGGCCCTCCCGGGCCAGTTCCGTCAGGACCGCCACCACGATCGACTGCGCGTCGATGTGGAAGAACCGCCGGGCCGCCCCGCGGGTGTCGGCGAAGCCGAACCCGTCCGCGCCCAGCGACTGGTAAGTCCCCGGCACCCAGCGCGCGATCTGGTCCGGCACCGACCGCATCCAGTCGGACACCGCCACCACCGGACCCTGCGCCGCCGCCAGCTTCCGCGTCACGTACGGCGTGCGCTGCTCCTCCTCCGGGTGCAGCAGGTTGTGCCGCTCGCAGTCCACTGCCTCGCGCCGCAGCTCGTTCCAGGAGGTGGCCGACCAGACGTCGGCCCTGACGTCCCAGTCCTCGGCGAGGATCCTCTGCGCCTCGACCGCCCACGGCAGCGCCACACCGGACGCCAGGATCTGCGCCGGGAGGGAGCCCGCCGTGCCCTCGCCGAAGCGGTACAGGCCCTTGACGATGCCCTCGGCGTCCACGTTCTCGGGCTCGGACGGGTGCTGGATCGGCTCGTTGTAGAGGGTCAGGTAGTAGAAGACGTCCTCGCCGTGCGGGTGCTCCTCGTCGCTGCCGTACATCCGGCGCAGCCCGTCCCGCACGATGTGCGCGATCTCGAAGCCGAACGCCGGGTCGTAGGCGACACACCCCGGGTTGGTGGAGGCCAGCAGCTGCGAGTGGCCGTCCGCGTGCTGGAGACCCTCACCGGTCAGCGTCGTGCGCCCCGCGGTCGCACCCAGGACGAATCCGCGCGACAACTGGTCGGCCATCTGCCAGAACTGGTCGCCGGTGCGCTGGAAACCGAACATCGAGTAGAAGACGTACACCGGGATGAGCGGCTCGCCGTGCGTGGCGTAGGCCGACCCGGCGGCGATCAGCGAGGCCGTGCAGCCGGCCTCGGAGATGCCGTCGTGCAGCATCTGCCCGTTCGGCGCCTCCTTGTAGGCGAGCAGCAGCTCCCGGTCCACGGACTCGTACTGCTGACCGAGCGGGTTGTAGATCTTCGCACTCGGGAAGAACGAGTCCATGCCGAACGTGCGGTACTCGTCCGGCGCGATCAGCACGAAACGCCTGCCGAGCTCCTTGTCCCGCATGAGGTCCTTCAGGAGCCGGACGAAGGCCATGGTCGTCGCGATGGACTGCTGGCCGGAGCCCTTCTTCACGGACGCGTACGTCTTGTCCCCGGGCAGTTCCAGGGGCTTCGGCCGCACCACCCGCGTCGGCACGTAACCGCCGAGCGACTTGCGGCGGTCGTGCATGTACTGCATCTCCTCCGTGTCCGGGCCCGGGTGGTAGTAGGGCGGCGGACCGGACTCGAGGTCCTTGTCGGAGATCGGCAGGTGCAGCCGGTCGCGGAAGTGCTTGAGGTCGTCGACCGTCAGCTTCTTCATCTGGTGCGTGGCGTTGCGGCCCTCGAAGTTCGGGCCCAGCGTCCAGCCCTTGATCGTCTTCGCGAGGATCACCGTCGGCTGGCCCTTGTGCTCCAGGGCCGCCTTGTACGCCGCGTAGATCTTGCGGTGGTCGTGACCGCCGCGGCCCAGGTGCAGGATCTGGTCGTCGGTCATGCTCTCGACCATCGCGCGCAGCCGGTGGTCGTCGCCGAAGAAGTGGTCGCGGATGTACGCGCCCGACTCGGTGGCGTACGTCTGGAACTGCCCGTCCGGCGTGGTGTTCATCTTGTTGACCAGCACACCGTCGCGGTCCTGGGCCAGCAGCGGGTCCCAGGTGCGGTCCCAGACCAGCTTGATCACGTTCCAGCCGGCGCCCCGGAAGACCGACTCCAGCTCCTGGATGATCTTCCCGTTGCCGCGCACCGGACCGTCGAGCCGCTGCAGGTTGCAGTTGACGACGAAGGTGAGGTTGTCCAGCCCCTCGCGCGCGGCGATGGACAGCTGGCCCAGCGACTCCGGCTCGTCCATCTCGCCGTCACCGAGGAACGCCCACACGTGCGACTTCGACGTGTCCGCGATGTCACGCGCGTGCATGTAGCGGTTCATCCGCGCCTGGTAGATCGCGCCGATCGGGCCGAGCCCCATCGACACGGTCGGGAACTCCCAGAAGTCCGGCATCGAGCGCGGATGCGGGTACGACGACAGCGCGTACGGCGCCTTCGACTTCTCCTGCCGGAAACCATCCAGATGCCGCTCGCTCAGCCGGTCCAGCAGGTACGCGCGGGCGTAGATGCCCGGCGAGGCGTGCCCCTGGAAGAAGACCTGGTCGCCGCCGTCGCCCTCGTCCTTGCCGCGGAAGAAGTGGTTGAACCCCACGTCGTACAGTGACGCGGAGGACGCGAAGGTGGCGATGTGGCCCCCGACGCCGATGCCCGGCCGCTGCGCGCGCGAGACCATCACGGCGGCGTTCCACCGGGTCGCGTTGAGGATCTTGCGCTCGATCTCCTCGTTGCCCGGGAAGAACGGCTCGCCCCGGGTCGGGATCGTGTTGACGTAGTCCGTACTGCGCATCTCGGGAACGGCCACCCGCTTCTCGCGGGCACGTTCGATCAGTCGCAGCATCAGGTAGCGGGCCCGCTCCCGGCCGCGCTCGTCGACCGCGGCGTCGAGGGAGTCGAGCCACTCCTGCGTTTCCTCGGGGTCGAAGTCAGGAACCTGACTCGGAAGGCCGCCAATGATGATCGGGTTGCGATCGGATGCGGAAGCCACGCTGTTCCTTACCTGTCAGAGGGCCGTGAAAGGGCCGCCGCTTCGCTGGTACGGCCCAGTGTGCGCCGCTCCCCATGGTCCACCTCGGGACCGTCGGCGTCATCTCTACCGGGAGGTAATCCGCGCGCGCGGCCAGTACGGTGTGTATGGGGCTCGTCCATTCGAGTCTTCGTACACGTAGACGGTTCCCAAAGGGCCAAACGGGACACAAAGGTGTGGGGTGCGTCACTGCGGGCCATGATGGTGTGCCTGGAGTTGCGGTGACCCGGCCAGGATCGTCACCGTTTCGGCGGTCTGCACGGCCGGGTACTTGCGCGATCGGTCCCGCCCGTGTGGACTACGGCCAATGCTGCGCGCACGCGCGTGGCTGAGACATTCCCAAGACACATGATCAGGAGGCAACCCGTGAGCGCGACCGCGGACCACGCGGAGGAGCGGACGAACCCTGCCGCCAGGCTGGGGTTCCAGCCCGGGCAGGTGGTCCAGGAGATCGGCTACGACGACGACGTCGACCAGGAGCTCCGCGAGGCCATCGAGGGCGTCATCGAGAGTGACCTGGTCGACGAGGACTACGACGACGTGGCCGACGCCGTTGTGTTGTGGTTCCGCGACGACGACGGCGACCTGACGGATGCGCTGGTGGATGCCGGCACGTACATCGAAGAGGGCGGGGCGATCCTGCTCCTCACGCCGAAGACAGGCCGTTCGGGCTACGTCGAGCCGAGCGACATCTCGGAAGCCGCCACCACGGCGGGACTGACGGCTGCCAAGAGCGTCAGTGTCGGCAAGGACTGGAGCGGCAGCCGGCTGGCGACCCCGAAGGCGGCCAAGTCGAAGCGGTGAACCACCCCCGGACGGGCCGGCCGCGTGCTGCGGCGGCCCGTCCGCCGGACTGTCGTACATCCTGCGTAGGGTGGTCGGAGCGAACCACCCCGAAGGGATGATCACGACGATGGCGATCCAGGTCGGCGACAAGGCCCCCGACTTCGAGCTGAAGGACAACCACGGGGCCACCGTGCGGCTCTCCGAGTTCCGGGGACGGAAGAACGTGGTGGTGCTCTTCTACCCGTTCGCCTTCACCGGCGTGTGCACCGGGGAGCTGTGCGAGATCCGTGACAACCTGCCGCGGTTCTCCGACCGCGACACCCAGGTGCTCGCCGTCTCCAACGACTCCATCCACACCCTGCGCGTCTTCGGCGAGCAGGAGGGCCTGGAGTACCCGCTGCTGAGCGACTTCTGGCCGCACGGCAACGTCTCGCGTGCCTTCGGCGTCTTCGACGAGGACAAGGGGTGCGCGGTGCGCGGGACCTTCATCATCGACAAGGAGGGCGTCGTGCGCTGGACCGTCGTCAACGGTCTGCCGGACGCCCGCGACCTGAACGAGTACGTGAAAGCGCTCGACACCCTGTGACGGTTCGTTTCCAGGGCCTGCGAGCTCCGGGAACCCCTCACTAGGATCGACTCGTTGATCCGACATCCGACGCACGACGGGGCACCCCGCCCCTGACACCAAGGGAGGACTCGTGGGAGTCAGCCTCAGCAAGGGCGGCAACGTATCGCTGAGCAAGGAGGCGCCGGGCCTGACCGCGGTCATCATCGGGCTGGGGTGGGACATCCGCACCACGACCGGCACCGACTTCGACCTGGACGCAAGCGCCCTGCTGCTGAACAGCTCGGGCAAGGTCGGCAGCGACGCCAACTTCATCTTCTTCAACAACCTCAAGAGCCCGGACGGCTCGGTCGAGCACACCGGTGACAACCTCACCGGCGAGGGCGAGGGCGACGACGAGCAGATCAAGATCAACCTCGCCGGCGTCCCCGCGGACATCGAGAAGATCGTCTTCCCGGTCTCCATCTACGACGCCGAGAACCGCCAGCAGTCCTTCGGCCAGGTGCGCAACGCGTTCATCCGCGTCGTCAACCAGGCCGGCGGCGCCGAGATCGCCCGCTACGACCTCTCGGAGGACGCCTCCACCGAGACCGCCATGGTCTTCGGTGAGCTGTACCGGCACGGTGCGGAGTGGAAGTTCCGCGCCATCGGCCAGGGCTACGCCTCGGGCCTGCGCGGCATCGCGCAGGACTTCGGCGTGAACGTCTGACACGCTCCCGGCCGTCCCCGTACGGCCAGCCACACCGCCCGGGCGCCGCACGGTCACGTGCGGCGCCCGCAGGCGCCCCCTTCGGGGGAGTGCAGGACCACCGTGAGAAGCATCAACCGGAGGGGGACCAGCATCATGGGCGTCACGCTTGCCAAGGGGGGGAACGTCTCCCTGTCCAAGGCCGCACCGAACCTCACCCAGGTGATGATCGGACTCGGCTGGGACGCGCGCTCCACCACCGGAGCCGACTTCGACCTCGACGCCAGCGCGCTGATGTGCAGCGGCGGCCGGGTCATGGGCGACGACTACTTCATCTTCTACAACCAGCTCACCAGCCCGGACGGCTCGGTCGAGCACACCGGTGACAACCTCACCGGCGAGGGCGACGGCGACGACGAGTCCCTGCTGGTCGACCTGCCCCGGGTGCCGCAGCAGTGCGAGAAGATCGTCTTTCCGGTCTCCATCCACATGGCCGACGAGCGCGGCCAGACGTTCGGCCAGGTCAGCAACGCGTTCATCCGCGTGGTGAACCAGGCCGACGGCCAGGAACTGGCGCGCTACGACCTGAGTGAGGACGCCTCCACGGAAACCGCGATGATCTTCGGAGAGCTCTACCGCTACCAGGGCGAGTGGAAGTTCCGTGCAGTGGGGCAGGGGTACGCGTCAGGGCTGCGCGGCATCGCTCTAGACTTCGGAGTCAACGTTTCGTAAAAGCCGACTGCGGCAGCGGTACAGCCGACTACGGCAGCGGGGGAGACCCGTACACACACCTGGGGTAGCCAGTGGTTCTGAAAACCTTCGGCTGGTCGTTCGCGGTTACCGCGCTCGGCCTGGTCGCAGCGATCCTCTTCGGGGGGTGGACCGCCTTCGGAATCGTGGCGATCCTCTCGATTCTCGAGATCTCGCTGTCTTTCGACAACGCGGTGGTCAACGCCGGGATCCTGAAGAAGATGAATGCCTTCTGGCAGAAGATCTTCCTCACCATCGGCATTCTGATCGCCGTCTTCGGTATGCGGCTGGTCTTCCCCGTCGTCATCGTCGCCGTCAGTGCTCAGCTCGGTCCGATCGAGGCCGTCGACCTCGCGCTCAGCGACAAGGACCGTTACCAGGAGCTCGTCACCGACGCCCACCCGGCGATCGCCGCGTTCGGTGGCATGTTCCTGTTGATGATCTTCCTGGACTTCATCTTCGAGGACAGGGAGATCAAGTGGCTGGCGTGGCTGGAGCGCCCGCTGGCCAAGCTCGGCAAGGTCGACATGCTGTCGGTCTGCATCGCCCTGATCATCCTGCTGATCTCCGCCATGACCTTCGCGACCCAGGCCCATCAGCACGGTGGGGCGCACGTCGACAAGGCGAGCACGGTCCTTCTCTCCGGTATCGCGGGTCTGATCACCTACCTGATCGTGGGCGGTCTCTCCGGCTTCTTCGAGGACAAGCTCGAAGAAGAGGAGGAGCGCGAGCACGAGGAGGAGGAGAAGGCGGCGCGGGCAGGCAAACCCCGATCGGCCGTCGCCCTGGTGGGCAAGGCCGCGTTCTTCATGTTCCTCTACCTCGAGGTCCTGGACGCGTCCTTCTCCTTCGACGGTGTCATCGGCGCCTTCGCCATCACCAACGACATCGTCCTGATGGCGCTCGGCCTCGGCATCGGTGCCATGTACGTCCGTTCGCTCACGGTCTACCTGGTCCGCCAGGGCACCCTGGACGACTACGTCTACCTGGAGCACGGCGCGCACTACGCGATCGGCGCTCTGGCGATGATCCTGCTCGTCACCATCCGGTACGAGATCAACGAGATCGTCACCGGTCTCATCGGCGTCGTCCTGATCGGTGCCTCCTTCTGGTCGTCGGTGCGCCGCAACAAGCGGCTCGCGGCGGCCGAGGGGGAGGACGCCGTGAAGACGGAGGTCTCCTCCGGGGTGTGACAGCCCTCCGGACGAGGAACGCTTCCGACGGGGCGGCCACCGGGGACCAGTCCTCGGGGCCGCCCCGTCGGCCGTCCGGCACACAGCGGTGCCGGCGGCGGCCGGCGGCGGGGGTTCGACAAGCGGACTTGGGGCGGGCATGGGATTCCTGGACGGACTGTGGCGCGGTCGCGAGAGCGCCTTCGACTCGGGCAACGCGGCCACCAACGCGATCGAGCTGACCAAACGGCACGCTCAGGTGTCGCTGACCAAGCAGGGAGCGGCCACCGGCCATCTGCGGATCAACCTGAGCTGGCGGATGCGCACCTCCGACTTCGGCGGCCCCCAGCGGGAGAGCCTGCTGCGCCACCCGTTGAAGGCGCTCAAACCGCCGGAGGTCGTCGCCCACAGCCAGTCCATGGTCAACGTCGACCTGGACCTGGGCTGTCTCTACGAACTGCAGGACGGCACCAAGGGCGTCGTCCAGCCCCTCGGCGGCTACCTCGGCGACGTCAACGCACCGCCGTACGTCAAGCTCAGCGGCGACGACCGGTTCGGCTCCGCCTCGGGTGAGACGATCTACGTCAACCTGGACCAGCGCGAGAGCATCAAACGCCTGCTGGTCTTCGCCTACATCTACGACCAGACCCCGGCCTTCGACCGCACGCACGCCATCGTCACGCTGTTCCCCAGCAACGGCCCGCGGGTCGAGATCAGCCTCGACGAACGCCACCCGCAGGCCCGCTCCTGCGCCGTGGTGATGATCGAGAACGTCAAGAACGAGATCATCGTCCGCCGCGAGGTGAAGTTCGTGTACGGCTTCCAGGGGGAACTGGACCGGCTCTACGGCTGGGGCCTGCAGTGGGGCAGGGGCTTCAAGTCGAAGGCCGAGCGCTGAGGCGGCCTCGTTCCGCGGGGGCGTCCGCCGACCGCTAACGCCTGATGAACTGGGGCCCCTGCGGCGGCAGCCGGAAGTCCGGGTCGGGTGTCCCGGAGGGGACGGGCGGCGGCGGAGGGAACCCGTACCCGGACACCGCACCCGCGGCGGCCGTGGCGGGCGCGGGCGGGTAGCCGTAGGCGGGCCCGCCCGCCGGATGCGCATAACCGTAGGCGGGCTGCGTGGCCGGGGGCTGCTGCGGCGGATAGCCGTACGCGGGCTGCGCGGG
>NZ_NEUB01000746.1 GCF_002910825.1 Streptomyces sp. SM1
CAGCGCGGCGAGCAGCGCCACGATCAGATCGGTGCCGCGCGGCAGGACGACGGCCACCAGGTCTCCGCGGGTGACGCCCCGTTCGGTCAGCAGCCGGGCCAGCCGGCCGGCTGCTTCCTCCAACTCGCGATAGCTGAGGGTGCCTTCGGCGTCGGTCACGGCCGGGGCGTCCGGTGTGGCGTGCGCCTGCTCCGCGAACCGCCGGGTCAGCGGCACCGGTTCGGGGACCACTCCGGAGCCGCGGCCCCACCCGTCGAGCACCTTGCGGAGCTCTACGGCGGTCAACAGGGGCAGTTGGGCCACCGGGGTGGTGGGGTCCTGCACGAAGCCGTCGAGCAGCAGTCGCAGGCGGGAGCCGACCAGCTCCATGCGGTCGTCGTCGAACAGGTCCCCGCGGTAACTGAGGTGGAGGCTCAGCCGGGGGCCGGCGAGGGCGACGACGCTCAGCGGGTAGTGCGTCGCGCCGGTGATCTCCTGCCCGCCGGGAGCGTCCGCACCGGCGGCACCGGTGTCCGGGCTCTCCCCCTCGGCCTCCAGCAGGGGGGCGATGCGCAGGCCGGGAACGGCGTCGCGCAGGGCGTCCCAGCCCAGGGGCGCGTCACCGAAGCTGGTCGCGGTGTCGAACAGCGGCCCGTGGCCGGCCAGGCGCCGCACGTCGGCCAGACCGAGGTGCTGGTGCGGGGCGAGGGCGAGCTGCTCGTCCTGGATCCGCGCGAAGAGCGCGGCCAGCGGTTCCGCGGGGTCGATCCGCACCCGGACGGGAACGGTGTTCATCAGCAGACCCACGATCCGGTCGGCACCGGGGAGGTCGGCCGGACGGCCGTGCACGGTCTGTCCGAACACCACGTCGTCGCAGCCGGTGAGCAGCGCCAGCAGCAGCGCCCAGGTGCCCTGGACGACCGAGTTGAGGGTGAGACCGTGCCGGCGCGCGGCCCGTTTCAGCGCCCGGCTGGTGTTCTCGGGCAGGGTGACGCGGACCAGTCCGGGCAGCGCTCCGTCGTCGGCCTCGTCGGCGCCGGGTGCGACGAGCGTCGGCCGGGCCAGTCCGGCCAGGGCCTCGCTCCAGGCCCGTTCGGCGGCGGCCCGGTCCTGCCGGGACAGCCAGCGCAGGTAGTCGGTGAGCGGGGTGAGAGGGGCGCCGGCGACGGTGCCGTCGCCCGCGGCGTGGTGGTGGTACCGGGTGAACAGGTCCTCCAGCACCAGCGGCACCGACCAGCCGTCCAGCAGGATGTGATGGTACGTCAGCACAAACGCGTGCCGGTCCGCGGCGAGCCGGACGAGCGCGAACCGGATCAGCGGCGGGTCCGCCATGTCGAAGCGCCGGCGCCGCTCGTCCTCCAGGAAGGCGACCAGCTTCTCGACGCGGACGGATTCCTCCTCGTCCGCGAGGTCGAGCGCGGTCCAGGACGTGGTCGCGGTGCGGCGGACCAGCTGTACGGGCTGCCCGCCGGCGCGCTCCCGGAAACCGGCCCGCAGCGCGGTGTGCCGGGCGAGTGTGTCCACGCACGCGGCCCTGAGCGCGTCGGCGTCGAGCCGGCCGGTCAGCTCGAAGGGAGCCTGGACGGTGTAGACGTCCGCGCCCTCGGGGTCGTACAGGGCGTGGAAGAGCATGCCCTCCTGCAGCGGGGTGACGGGCAGCGCGGCCTCGATCGGAGACGGGGCGGTGCCCTGCTGCGACGGCTGCGACGGCTGCGACGGCTGCGACGGCTGCGACGGCTGCGACGGCCGACGATCCTGCGGGGCGACGTTGGTCTTCACTGTGAGGTCTTCCCGGAAGCGGTGGGCGGCGCGTACGGCGACGCGCTCGCCCGGGCGGAGTCCGGCCGGCGGGTCAGGAACGGGGAGCCGGCCGGGCGAGCGGGCCGAGCGCCCGCACGAGGGTGTCGAGCACGAGCCCGGCGTGAGTGAACGGAAAGTCGTGGCCGCCGGGCAGCAGCCGCAGCGTGAACGCGTCGTCGGCGCAGTCCCGCCAGTCCTCCAGCCACTGCCGGCTCACCAGCGTGTCGTCGGCGCCGCCGAACACGTGCAGGGGACAGCCGGCGGGCACGGGGCCCGGGGCCGTGTACGCCTCGGCCAGCGCCAGGTCGCGACGGACCGTGCGCATGGCGTACCGCAGGTAGGCCGGGTAGCGGCGCAGTTCCGGCGGGAAGCCGCCGAACCCCTCCAGCCAGCTGAGCAGCCCCACGTCGTCGTGATCGGTGACCCGCCGGAGCACGGGGGTGTGCGGAGCGCGGGACGCGGAGACGAGCAGCGCGGCGGGCGGGGTGAGGCCGCGGCGGCGGATGCGGACGGCGAGCTCGTAGCCGACCAGTGCGCCGAAGCTGTGCCCGAAGAGGGCGTAGGGCTCGCGGAGTTCACCGGCTATGCCGTCGAGCACGGCGTCGGCGAGCTCCTCCAGGGTGTCGGGCACCGGCTCGGCACTGCGGACGCCCCGGCCGGGCAGCTCCACCGTGGCCAGCTCCACGCCCGGCGGCGGGGTGAGCCGCCAGGGCGCGAACGACGCGGCGCTCCCGCCCGCCTGCGGCAGGCAGATCAGCCTCAGGCGCGCGTCGGGAGCTGTCATCCGGCCGACGATCCACGGACTGCCCACACCGCGCGTCGGGGTGTGGGCAGGGTGGGAGGGTCGTGCGGCGGCGTCGGTTCGCATCCCGCTCCTTCGTCGGCCGGTCGTTCTCCGGGTGATGGCCCGCGGGGACGATGGTGGGCGGCCGGCGTGGACGCAGGCCAGGCACACCGACCGGCAACACCTCTGCCGCCCAGTTGCCCGGCGTCTGCCTGGCCTGCGAGAACGCCCGGAGACGAGGATCGACGGAACAGTCCTGCTCTTGCGCCCCGAGGGGATCCCCTTCACGATGACCGCCCTTCCTGACGAGGCAGCCGACCCGACGTTCTTCACCCTGGAATCCGTCAAGGCGGAGCTGATGGAAGTGGAGAGCCTCACCCGGGCATGCCTGAACTGGGACTACGGCAAGCGCGACAGCCGTGTGTGGAGCCTGTACGAGAAGAACAAGGCCGCCCAGTGGAACGCCACGACCGACATCGACTGGGACTACGACGTCCGCTTCGGTTCCGAACTGGGCGAGGAGAACGGCGCCAAGCTCGCGTCGTTCGTGGTCGGCGAGGGCAGCCCGGTGCCCCGGGAGCTGCTCACCCGGTTCCGGTGGGAGTACCAGGCGTGGATGTGCAGCCAGTTCCTCCACGGGGAGCAGGGCGCGCTGGTGACGACGGCCCGGCTCGTCGAGACCGTGCCCGACATGGACGCGAAGACCTACGCCGCTTCCCAGGTCGCCGACGAGGCCCGGCACGTCGAGGCGTTCGCGCGCTACATGGACGAGAAGCTGGGCGTGGTGTATCCGGTCAACCCGGGCCTCGGCACGCTGCTGCACGACGTGCTGTCGGAGTCGCGCTGGGACATCGTCTACCTCGGTATGCAGGTGGTCATGGAGGGCCTGGCCATCACGGGCCTGCGGCTGGCCAGCAGCGGCTTCGGCGACCCGCTGATCCGGCAGATCACGCGGATGGTGGCGAGCGACGAGGCCCGGCACATCGCCTTCGGCGTCACCGCGCTCAGCGGCATGTACCAGCAGGTGAGTTCGGCGGAGCTGCGTGACCGGGAGGACTTCCTGCTGGAGGCCATCCGGTTGATGTCGCGCCGGTTCATGCTGCGGGAGCTGTGGGAGCGCATGGACCTGGACGTCGAGCTGGGCGTGCGGTTCGCACGGAACAACCCGATGATGGCCACGTACCGGCAGCTGCTGTTCCAGCAGGTCATCCACGTACTGCGGCAGCTGGGCATGCTGTCGGAGAAGGTGAAGGAACTCCTGATCGCGGAGAACCTGGTGCGGGCGGACACGATGGCCGCGGTCCGCTGAGTCCGCCGGCCGCCACGTCGGCGGCTCCGGAACGGGATCGACCGGCCCTGGGCAGGGCCGGTCGATCCCGTTCCGGGGTGTGAACCCGGGTGTGTTGCGTAGGTGTTGGAGACGTCCTGCCACCACAGGGGTCCTGCCGCGCCGGGACCGGAGCCGACCGGGCACGGCGGGCGTCCACCGGACGGGACACCGGTCGTGAGCGCGCCGCGTGCGCGTGCGGACCACCAGGGACCAACGCCATGGGGGTCCTGCTGGTCCGATGCGACCGTGTCGCACCCGACCGGCCACGACGGGCATCCACCGGGCGCGGCACCCGGGAGCACGCAGCGTGCGGAGCACCCCGGGCCACCGGCCCGGGACTGTGCCGCGCGCGGCTGCGTCTTCTCCTGGCCGGCCCCCGAGCGGCACCGGCCGGCGGTGCTCTTCCGCCCGGTGACGGAGTCGCCCAGGGAGTGCGCGGGGCGACGCCCCGGATCACACCCGCCGCGCCACACCGGCCGCACCACACCGTGAAGCCGTGAAGCCGTGAAGCCGTGAAGCCGTGAAGCCGTGAAGCCGTGAAGCCGTGAAGCGACCGTCGCGTGTGGGGGGCGATCGCGTCGCACGGACCAGGCGGACGGGGCGGTGCGGGCGGGGGCTCGGGCCGGGTGGGTGGTCCCGGGGCGGGCCCCGCCCGCCGCTTCCGCCGTCAGGCGTCCTCCGGTGTCAGCGGCCGGGTGGTGTCCTCGTACGCTCCGGCGCACAGCGCCTTCCACATCACCCTGCGTCTGGGCTTGCCGCTGGAGGTGACGGCGATACCGCCGCGCGGGACCTCGACGGCGAGGAGGCCGGCGTCGCCCAGCCACTCGGACAGCACCTCGTGAGCCGCGCGGCGCCAGCCGTCCTGGACTCCCGCGAAGACGGCCACACCGGTCGGCCTGCCGTCGCGGACACCCAGCAGCACGGCGACACGGCGCTCGGGGATGCCGCGCCGGTGCAGCAGTGTCTCCAGGCTCTCGGCGAACACCATCTTGCCGCTGACCTTCAGTCCGTCACCGAGCCTGCCGATCACGAACAGCTGTCCGTCGCGCAGGAACCCCGCGTCCCCGGTGCGCAGCCGGTCGCCGATGCTGGTGCCGGAAAGGGAGCCGGAGCCGGCGTCGCCGACGTAGCCGTCGGCGATGGACACACCGCTGACGACGATCTCGCCGACCTGCCCGTCCGGCAGCGCGTCCCCGTCCTCGGAGACGACGGTCACCGTGCGGTCCTCGAGCGGCCGGCCGCAGCCGACCACCGCCGTGCCGGCGAGCGAGCCGGCGTCGCCCTCGTCCGGCTCACGCGTCGACCAGCCCTCACCGGGGGTCAGCCCGGTCACGGCGAGCGTCGCCTCCGCGCTGCCGTAGGCGGGCAGCAGGGCGCCGCGGTCGAGGCCGTACGGGCCGAGCAGGGCGTGGACGTCGTCCAGCACGCCCGGGTCGATGCGTTCCGCACCGATGATGACGCAGCGCAGCGAGTCGAACCGCAGGCCCTCGAGGTCAGCCGGGCGGACGCGGCGCAGGATGTAGGAGAGGCCGAAGTTGGGCATGGCCGTCATCGCGATCCGCTGCTCGCTGATCCGCCGCAGATAGCGCTGCGGCGAGCGGATGAAGTGGTCCGGCTGGAGCATGTGCCCGTCGAAGCCGGTGGTGACGACGTTGAGCAGGAAGCCGACCAGGCCCATGTCATGGTGGACCGGCAGCCAGCTGATCGCCGGGTACTCCGGGGTGCAGCCCAGCCATCGGCGCATCCCCGTGAGATTGGCGCGCAGTGCGTCGGCGGAGATCCGCACGCCCCGGGAGAAGCCGCTGGAGCCCGAGGTGAACTGCACCAGCGCGGTCTCCGGCGGTGACAGCGGCCCGTCCAACGGCTCGACGCCGGCGACGAGTTCGTCGTAGATCACCGGTTCCGGCACCTCGGTCGCGGCGGCGATCTTACGGACGCGTTCCTGCGACTCCACGTCGCAGACGGTGATCCGGGGCCGAACGGTGGAGAGGAGGTGCGCGGAGTGCCGCTCATAGTCGTCGGCCCGCTGGAAGGCGAACGGCGGAGCGATGGTGCAGGGCGTGGCGCCCGCGGCCAGCGCTCCGAAGAAGGTCGCGGCGAAGCCGGGGCCGGAACGCTGCACCAGCGCCACCACGTCACCGTCCCCGACACCCCGTGCCCGCAGGGCCGCGGCGGTGCGCAGCACCATGTCCCGCAGATCGCGGTAGGACCAGAAGTCCCAGCCGTCGCCGTGGTTCGCGTAGTACAGGCCGCGCTCGGCGGAAGCGTCGTCCAGCCAGTCGAGCAGACCTCGGTCCCCGATTCCCAACGTGTTCGTCCTCTCCGGGATGTCGTGCTGACACGGGACACCCGCGGCGCGGCCGGCTCGCACGGGCGGACGGGCGCCGCGCCCGCTGAACCGCCAGCCTCCGGGCCCGCCTGGTGGCGGGGCCAGGCAGGAGTCCGGTAACTCGTCCGGGCGGAGCGGCAGTTCCACCAGCAAAAGCGGTTGCCGGTCGGTTGCCTGGTGAGCGGCGGACGGCCCGTGCAGCATCGAGCAGGGTGCCGGACCACCCCGCGCCGCGGACGAGAAGGGCGTTCGCGCGGGGACGCCGCACCGTCCACCGGCATCCTCCGGAAGGCCCGGGGAACCGCAGACGGCGCCCGGCGGTTCCCGGAAGTCCACGAGAGCGGTTACGAACCAGATGACACCACGCGACGGAGACCTGCCCGCCGACCCCGGCCTGCTCCCCCTCACCGCTGCCCAGTTGGGGGTCTTCCACGCCCAGGGCCTCGATCCCGGCAACCCGGCCTACAACACGGTGGCCGTCATGGAGGTCCGCGGGCCGCTGAAGGGGGACCTGCTGCGACGCGCCGTCCGCCGCTCGGAGGCGGAGAGCGGCACCTTCGACGTGGAGTTCGTCGAGCGGCCGGACAGCGTGTTCCAGCGCCCGGTGGCGCCGGGCTGCTCCACCTGGCGTGAGCTGGACCTCACCGGTGAACCGGACCCGTTCGCCGCGGCGCGGGCGCTGGTGGACGGTGACCGGTCCACCGCGCTGGACCTGACGCGGGACGCCCTGTCCGCCCACGTGCTGATGCGGGTGGGGCCCGACCACCACCTCTGGTACCAGCGCAGCCACCACGTCCTGTCCGACGCGTTCGGCTCGGTGCTGCACTCGCGCCGCATCGCCACGCACTACGAGGCGCTGGTCACCGGCACGGACCCGGCCGGCGAGCCGCTGGACACGCTGCGGGCGCTGCTCGCGGAGGAGGCGGACTACCGCGCCTCGCGGGAGTACACGGACGACCGGCGGTACTGGAACGACGCGTTCGCCGACCGCCCGGACACCGTGAGCCTCGCGCCGGGTGTGCCCACGGGTGCCGCGGCCGGTGCCCTGTCCGCCTCGGCGGAGCTGTCCCCGGCCGAGCTGGCGGCGCTGCACGCG
>NZ_NEUB01000747.1 GCF_002910825.1 Streptomyces sp. SM1
CCCGCGCGATAGAACAGGCGCGCACGGCGCCCTCCGCATCCCCCGAACCCGGCGTGTCCGGCGCAGAGGGAGCCCGGTGAGCGCACCCCACACCGATGTCGAACAGGTGGAAGCCGCCAACACCGCCTTCTACGAGGCCCTGGAGCGGGGCGACTTCGAGGAGGTCGCGTCGCTCTGGCTCACCCCGGCCGACCTCGGCGTCGACGAGACGTACCACGACCCGGCGGACAGCGGGGTGGTCTCCTGCGTCCACCCCGGCTGGCCGGTGCTCACCGGACGCGGCGAGGTCCTGAGGTCGTACGCCCTGATCATGGCGAACACCGACTACATCCAGTTCTTCCTCACCGATGTGCACGTCTCCGTCACCGGCGACACCGCGGTGGTGACCTGCACCGAGAACATCCTCAGCGGCGGCCCGGCCCCGGAGGCCGGCGAGGAGCTGGGCCCCCTGGTGGGCCAGCTGGTCGTCGCCACCAACGTGTTCCGGCGCACCCCGGCCGGCTGGAAGCTCTGGTCGCACCACGCCTCCCCGGTCCTCGCCGAGGAGGACGAGGACGAGGACGACGACACCCCCGGGCCCGGCACCCCGGACTGAGCCGCCCGGCCCTGCGGCCTGGTCCCAGCGGCCCCCGGGCCCGGCGGCCTGGTCCCAGCGGCCCGGCCGGGCGTCCGCCGCCACGCGGCATGGCCTGACCCGGCCCCCGGACATCGCCGGAATCACGACGCCGGAGGCAGAAGCCGCCGCCGGCCGGTGAGCCCCCGCTCTCCCGGGGGCAGACGACGGGTGAGGCCTCCGTCCGGCCGGCCCGCCGCGACACCCCCCGGGGCACCGGCGCTGTCGGTGACCACGGGTAGATTCGAATACAGGCCGGTGTGCCCTCGTCACAGGGCGCCGACCGGCCGCACCGACGACTGCAGGAGTGATTCGCGTGGATCGTGTCGCGCTGCGCGGCCTCAAGGCCCGCGGGCACCACGGTGTGTTCCCGAAGGAACGCGAGGAGGGCCAGACCTTCATCGTGGACCTCGTTCTCGGCCTGGACATCCGGCCGGCCGCGGCCGACGACGACCTGACGAAGACCGTCCACTACGGCATCGTGGCCGAGGAGGTCGTGGCCGTCGTCCAGGGCGAGCCCGTCAATCTCGTCGAGACGCTCGCCGAGCGCATCGCCCAGGTCTGTCTGAAGCACGACGTGGTGCGGGAGGTCGAGGTGTGCGTCCACAAGCCGGACGCGCCGATCACCGTGCCGTTCGACGACGTGACCGTCACCATCACCCGGAGCCGCGTATGACCAGGCCGTCCACCACGGGCCACACCGACCCGACCGTCCAGCCGGTCCCCGCCTCCGTGGTCGAGCGGGTCGACGCCGCCGACACCACGCTGCAGAACCCGAAGTGGGCCGTCGTCTCCCTGGGCGCCAACCTGGGCAACCGCCTGGAGACCCTCCAGGGGGCCGTCGACGCCCTGGAGGACACCCCGGGCATCCGGGTCAAGGCCGTCTCGCCCGTCTACGAGACGGAGCCGTGGGGCGTCGAGCCCGGCAGCCAGCCGTCGTACTTCAACGCGGTCGCGGTCCTGAGGACCACCCTCCCCCCGTCCTCCCTGCTGGAGCGGGCGCACGCGGTCGAGGAGGCCTTCCACCGGGTCCGGGACGAGCGCTGGGGCCCGCGCACCCTGGACGTGGACATCGTCGCCTACGCGGAGCTCCACTCGGACGACCCCGGGCTCACGCTGCCGCACCCGCGCGCCCACGAGCGGGCCTTCGTGCTCGCCCCCTGGCACGACATCGACCCCGGCGCGCAGCTGCCCGGCCGCGGAGCCGTCGCCGATCTCCTCGGCGCGGTCACCCGGGACGGGGTCACGCCCCGCGCGGACCTGGAACTCCGGCTGCCCGAGTAGCCGTTAAGGTCGTGACGACCACTTTCCGGGGCACCGGTCCGGGGAACGCGAAGGGACACCGTGAAAGAGCTGCGCATCCGGGTGCTGGCCGGCGTCTTCGTCGTCGCCGGGATCCTGTCATGGGCCGGCGCCCGCCTGTGGAACTCGCTGGGGACCCTTCCGAGTGTGCCCGTGGCCGCACCCATCGTCCTCGCCCTGATCGCGGTGGTCCTCACGGCCACCGCGCTGTCGCTGCGCGCCCGCCTCAACGCCCAGCGCGAGCGGCAGCCCGACGCCAAGGGAGTCGACCCGCTGATGGCGGCCCGCGCGGTCGTCTTCGGACAGGCCAGCGCCCTGGTCGCGGCCCTGGTCGCCGGGATGTACGGCGGTACGGGCGTCTTCCTGCTGGAGTTCCTGGACATCCCCTCCCGCCGCGACCAGGCGATCTATGCCGGGGCCTCGGTCCTGGCGGGCATCGGCGTCATAGCGGCGGCCATCTTCCTGGAGCGCGTCTGCAAGCTCCCGGAGGACGACGACAACGGCGGCCCGGGCGCGGCACCGGCGGCCTGACGCACACCCTCACGACGCCGGCGCCAACGCCTCACGGCCGGTGGCACGGCCCGGGACGACTCGCGGCCCCCGGGACGCGCACCCATGGTTCCGAGACCCGGCA
>NZ_NEUB01000748.1 GCF_002910825.1 Streptomyces sp. SM1
GACATGAGGAACACCGCGTCAATGGCAAAGCGGTCGGCGGTGGGAACTCCTTGCATTGAGAAGTGCGACACGACGCGAGCTGCATTGAAAGAGGCTCAAGGGAACCTCTGGTTTCCAGCGTAGGTCACCGTGGGAGTCGGTTTAGAGAGGGCGCCCTGTCCGGACGTAACTGTTGGCAGTGGAACACGGGAACCCCGTACGGGTCCGGCTGGTCAGCCGGTAAGCCGGAGGCAACGAAGGCAGAACTCCAGTGCGGGAACAGGATGTCCCAAGAAGCGAATGCCGCTGGGGCGAAAGCCCAGAGGAAAGCTCGGGTCTTGGGGACTCTCCCCCTCCGGGTATAACTCGGCGGATACCAGTTTTGTAGCTGGGCTTGAAAGAGCGCTGACGTGGGACAGGTAGGCCATGTAGAGCCAACGGGCAAAACCTTGCACCGAGGCGCAAGTTAGACAGGAGGAGGGGCGACAATGTCTTTGGTGTCGCAGTGCGCCCTCCCGATGAACGGACCCGAGGGCGACGCAGAATTCTGGGCCGGTATCGATTGGCGCTCAGAAGAAGCATCCGTAAAGCGGCTGCGCCAGAGGATCTACAGGGCTGCACGGAACGGCGACATGAAGCGGGTGCGCAACCTGCAAAAGCTCATGCTGCGATCCAAGGCGAACAGCTTGACAAGTGTTCGCCGGGTGGCACAGCAGAGCACCGGAAAGAAGACGGCGGGTATCGATGGGGTCGTCGCGCTGACTCCGAAAGATCGGGGTGCTCTGGCGAGGAAGACTCTCGCTGAACCGGGCATCCCGGCAAAGCCCGTCAAGCGTGTGTACATCCCGAAGGCAAACGGGAAGACCCGGCCGTTGGGCATTCCTGTCATACGCGACCGCGCAAATCAGGCGAGGGTGAAGAACGCTCTAGAGCCGGAATGGGAAGCGCGGTTCGACGGTCGAACCTACGGGTTCCGGCCGGGGCGCGGATGCGCTGACGCGATCGGGGCCATCTTCCAGATAGCCTGCCAGAAGACCGCAAAACGGCTGTGGGTTCTCGACGCGGACCTGTCGGCGGCCTTCGACCGCATCAGCCACAGTTACCTCATGGACTCCATCGGCCTGTTTCCGGGCCGGCAGCAGATCAGAGGATGGTTGCGTGCTGGGGTCATGGAGCAGGGCACTTACGCACACACGATCGAAGGCACGCCGCAAGGCGGAGTCGTCAGTCCTCTGTTGCTCAATGTGGCCCTGCACGGGATGGGGGGCGCGATTAACGCAAATGTTCCCGCCAGAGGGACAAGGCATGTTCCCCCCGCTCTTGTTCTGTACGCCGATGACTTCGTGGTGTTGTGCGCCTCGGAGACGGAGGCGCATGATCTGCAAACGAAGTTAGCTGTCTGGCTCCAGCCGAGAGGGCTTTCTTTCAACGAGGAAAAGACGCGTGTCGTCCATCTCGCTGATGGATTTGACTTCCTCGGATTCAATGTCAGGCGCTACGACCAGAAGCTGATCATCAAGCCGAGCAAGGATGCAGTACAACGGGTCAAGAAGAAGATAAGGACCATCATCCGACAACACCGGGGCGCACCCGCCGAACGTCTGGCTGGCGCCCTCGGACCTCTTGTTCGAGGATGGTCCATCTACTATCGGCACGTTGTCTCGAAGGAAACTTTCAGGAAGCTGGACGACTTCACGCACCACGCCTTGAGAAGGTGGGCGATCTACTGCAATCGACGGAAGACGCCCCGCTGGCTCCGGGAGCGGTATTGGGGGAAGTTCGACAAAAGTCGAGAGGACAGGTGGGTCTTCGGCTCCAAAGCCGGATACTTGCCCAAGTTCGCCTGGACCGGAATCGTCCGGCACGTGATGGTCAAGGGAGACTCCTCCCAGGACGACGCGGAACTGGACAGCTACTGGAGAAAACGAGCCCGAAAGCGGATGCCAGGAGTGGAATCCAAACGGATTCTTTTGCTAGCAGCCCGACAGAAGGGACTGTGCCCCAGATGCGGGCAGGACCTGATCGAAGGCGCAGGGTACGACCCTGATGACGTCAACGATTGGGCCCGTTGGTTCACGGCCTCATACCGGGGAATTCATGTGCACCATCTGCAATACCGCAGCCGGGGTGGAAGCGACCACCTCGACAATCTGGAAGTTGTACACACTCTGTGCCACCGGCAGCTGCACGCCGGTGACCGGAAGAATGGCACCGAACTGAGCGGCCATAGGCCCGCTTGAGCCGTGTGCGCTGGAAGGCGCAAGCACGGTTCTGAGGGGGCGGGGACGCAGCAATGCGTCCCCGCTACCCGACCGAGGTGGGGCGTCCGAGGCTTGATCAAATAGGCGGAGAGTACTCCTGACCTGCAACGATGTGACTTGTCTAGGGTCATGTCGCCGTAGGGAAAGAAGCACTCTCCAGGTGAAGAAGCGTATCGGGTCCTACCCGTCTGTCCGCACCGAGGGCGGCGGCCGGGCGGTGGTCTCGCAGGCCGGGGGCGTGCTGCTGGTCGAGACCGTCCGCAAGGCCGGCTTGGACACCGCGATATCCGCGGCGCTGACGCCGTGGCGGAAGCCGCGGGCGGTGCATGATCCGGGGAAGATCCTGCTGGACGTGGCCCTGGCGGCGGCGCTGGGCGGAGACTGCCTCGCCGATGTCGGCATGCCGCGGGCCGAGCCGGCCGTGTTCGGGCCTGTCGCCTCCGACCCGACGGTCTCCCGCCTGATCGACACCCTCGCCGCCTCCGGCGACCGAGCTCTGCAGGCCATCCGGGCCGCGCGCGCCGAAGCACGCGAACGAGTCTGGCGGTTGGCCGACCGGGAAGCGCCCGATGCCGACGGGACGGTGACCGTCGATCTCGACGGGGTGCTGGTGATCGCGCACTCCGACAAGGAGGACGCGGCCCCGACCTGGAAGCGGACCTGGGGCCACCACCCGCTGACGGCCTTCGTCGACCACGGGCCGGGCGGCACCGGAGAGCCGGTGGCAGCCCTGCTCAGGCCCGGGAACGCGGACTCGAACACCGCCACCGACCACATCACCGCCACTCAACTGGCCCTGGCCCAACTGCCGAAGAAGTACCGGCGCGGACGTCAGCCCCTGATCCGCACCGACTCCGCGGGCGGCACCCACGCCTTCGTGTCCTGGCTCGCGAAGCGAGGACGCTGGCTGTCCTACTCGGTCGGCATGACGGTCACCGAAGCGATCCACGAACACGTGCTGAAGGTCCCCGCCCCGGCCTGGACGGCGGCCATCGAGACCAATGGTGAGGTCCGTGACGGGGCCTGGGTCGCCGAGCTCACCGGCAGGCTGCTGGACGGCTGGCCCACGGGCATGCGACTGATCGTCCGAAAGGAACGGCCGCATCCCGGGGCCCAGTTGAGGATCACCGACGCGGACGGCATGCGGATCACCTGCTTCGCCACCAACACCTCTGACCGGCCGATCGCCGAACTCGAGCTCCGCCACCGCCTGCGGGCCCGGGCCGAGGACCGCATCCGGGCCGCCCGCACGACCGGACTACGCAACCTGCCCCCGCACCACACCGCCCAGAACAAGGTCTGGCTCGAGATCGTCCAGATCGCCCTCGACCTGCTGGCCTGGATGCCCATGCTCGCCCTGACCGGCCAGGCCCGCCTCTTCGAGCCCCGCCGGCTGCGGCTCCGCCTGTTCTCCGCGGCCGCCCAGCTCGTCACCACCGGTCGGCGCCGCATCCTCCGCCTCGCCCGCCACTGGCCCTGGACCCATGAAATTACCGGCGCCCTTGAACGGCTTGCGCTCCTGCCGAACCCCGGCTGAACAGCAGATTCGCCTGTCCCTACGAGAAGAGGATCCAGCCCGGAGCAGTGGAACCCGGCGCCCACCCGAGGCGACACTCGGGCCGTCGGAATGCCCGCCATCAGCCACCGAGAGCGAAACGGTCCACCGACTCCGTCGGCGGACCATGCAAGATCGAGGCTAGCCTTTCGGCGTGTACACGCGCCCCTGACGCAGCGTGCCTGCCAGCCGCACTCTTGCCCGGTCCTCGCACCAACGCGCTGCTTCCTCCATCAGCACAGCTGCCAGCCGTTCCGAGTTTGCAGCAAAGCATGCGGTGCCGTCCCGGAGGTCGGGATGACGTAGCCGGAAACCTTTCGGGCCACTCCGATCAGCCCACTGACAGCCACCCCTTGGGATACGCCGCCGAACTCACGCACGACCCTCCGCCTCACCGTGCAGGCCACTCGTTCGCCCGCTTCAACTCGGCGTTCTCCTTCTTCAGCGCCTTGAGCTGGGCGGACTCCTCCGTCGTCGTTCCCGGACGCTGCCCGGCGTCGACCTCCTGCTGCTTCACCCAGTTCCGCAGCGTCTCTCGGGAACCGATGTCCAGCTTCTCGACGACGGACTGCAGGGCTGCCGTCTCAGTCCGATGGTCGCCGCGCACCTCGGCGACCATGCGCACCGCACGACGGCGCAGCTCAAGGGGGTAACGGGAGGGTCGTGCCATGACTCAATCCTTACACGGAATCGAGTCTCCACTTCACTCGGGGCGGTTCAGCGGCGTCGGCCGCTTCCCTGGCGTCGGCGTCAGCGGGGCCTGCGCTCTGCTTGGTCAGGGTGTCGGTGTCGCCCTTGACCACGTAGACCTCGCAGGGCTCCTGGCCGGGGCCGCGGACCCAGACCTTGTCCTGCAGGGCGTAGCAGCAGACCGTATCGTTCTCCTCGGCCGTCGCCAGCCCCGCTGCGCTCAGCCGGGTGGTGGCGGCATGGACAGCTTCCGTGCTGTCGACCTCGACCCCGAGGTGGTCCATGCAGGTCGCCGCGTCCGCCTCGCCTTCGATGAGAACGAGTTTGAGTGGGGGCTCGGCGACGGCGAAGTTGGCGTAGCCTTCGCGGAGTTTGGCGGGCTCGGTGCCGAAGAGCTTCGTGTAGAAGGCGATGGAAGCGGAGAGATCCGGTACCCGTAGGGCGAGTTGCACGCGGGACATGGTCAACCTCCTGAGAACGGGGTCGGTGTGTCAGCAGCCACCCGAGGCGGCCGGTGCGCCGACACCGATCTGCAGCGTGGCGGGGGCGGCGCAGCAGCCTCCGCCTTCGGCGCTCTGCTCGGCGTCGGGCTCGTCGAACAGGCCCGCGCCGCCGCACACTCCGGTCTCCGGCAGGGTCAGCTCGACGCGTTCGGCCGCCTCGTGGTCGCCGGCGAGCGCGGCCGTGATGGAGCGGACCTGTTCGTAGCCGGTCATGGCGAGGAACGTGGGGGCGCGGCCGTAGGACTTCATGCCGGCCAGGTAGACGCCCTGCTCGGGGTGGGAGAGCTCCTTGACGCCGTGCGGGTAGACGGTGCCGCAGGAGTGGGCGTTCGGGTCGATCAGCGGGGCGAGTGCGGTCGGGGCCTGGAGGCGCTCGTCGAGGCCGAGACGGAGCTCGGAGAGGAAGGAGAGGTCGGGGCGGAAGCCGGTCAGGACGATGACCTCGTCGACCGGGTCCAGGCGGCGGCCGTCCTCGGCGACGAGGACCAGCCGGTCGCCGTCCCGTTCGACCGCTTCCGTACGGAATCCGGTGACGGCGCTGGCGTACCCCTTCTCCACCGCCGCCTTGGCGCGCAGGCCGAGGGCGCCGCGCGCAGGGAGTTGGTCGGCCTCGCCACCGCCGTAGGTGGCGTCGCCGATGCTCCGGCGCAGGATCCAGACGGCGTGCGTGTCCGCCTCATCCCCGGCCAGGTCGGCGAGCAGGGCGAGGGCGGTGAAGGCGGAGGCGCCGGAGCCGACGACCGCCGTGCGCTTCTGGAGTTCGACTACCGGACCTCCGCCGACGGCACGTATCCGATCGTGCTGGTCAGTTACGAGATCGTCTGCGACAAGGGCAATGACGCCGAGACCCTCCCGGCGCTCAAGTCATTCCTGACCTACACCGCCAGTGACGCGGGTCAGGCACCACTGTCCCGGATCCACTACGCGCCACTTCCGGCGTCCGTGGCCGCCGAGGTACGAGAGGTGATCGCCACCCTGGGCTGACCGCCTGCGGCTCATCTTCCGGCGTCGAGAAGCCCGGCGATCTCCCGCGCCGCGTCGCGGGCCGTCCGTCCGACGCCGATGAGCGTGGCGGAGGCGGGGCCCGTCCAGTCCCCGTATCCGAGGAGGTGCAGCCGGGGGTCCGCCACGGCGCGCGTGCCCTGGGTGGCGATGTGGCCGTGCGGGCCGCGCAGGCCCAGGGGCGACAGGTGCGAGAGGGCGGGCCGGAAGCCGGTGCACCAGATCACCGCGTCGGCGGGCGCCCGCGTGCCGTCGGCCCAGACGACGCCGTCACGGTCGAGCCGGACGAACATGGGCGACCCCTTGAGCCGCCCGGCGTCCCTGGCCTCGCGCACGGGCGCTACGGCGACGATGTCCCCCAGTGAGGCGACGCCCCCGGTGTCCGTGCGGCCCTCGTCGAGGGCGCGGCGGCGGGCGGTGGCCGCGTCGAACAGGGCACGGCCGTCGATGTCGTCGGCGAGGAAGCGGGGCGGACGCTGGGTCACCCAGGTCAGTTCGGTGTCGTGGGCGAGGTCGGCGGCAATCTGTGCGCCGGAGTTGCCGCCCCCGACGACGATCACGCGCTGGCCCGCGAAGTCCCGCGGTCTGCGGTAGGAGACGGTGTGCAGTTGCCTGCCCTCGAAGTCCCCGCGGCCGGGGACGCCGGGGAGGAAGGGACGCCACCAAGTGCCGGTCGCGCTGATCACCGCGCGTCCGTGCCACGTGCCGGAGTCGGTCTCCACTCGCAGCAGCCGTCCGTCGTCGTGCACGCCGACCACCCGGACCGGTCGCCGCACGGGGAGGTCGTAGCGCTTCTCGTAATCACTCAGATAGGCCACCACGTGCCCAGCGTCCGGGTACTCCTGGCCCGGCTGCGTCGGCATGAGGCGGCCGGGGAGGGAGGAGAAGGCGGCCGGGGAGAACAGGTGGAGCGAGTCCCAGGTGTGCTGCCAGGCCCCGCCGGGGGTGGCCTGGGCGTCGAGGACGACGAAGTCCAGGCCCTGGCGGCGCAGGTGGTAGCCGGCGGCGAGCCCTGCCTGGCCGCCGCCGATCACCACCACGTCGGTGTGCTGTGTCATGCCGCCTGTACCACCGCGCACGTGGTGCACCGAGCGGTGCGGGCCATGACCTTGCCGGGTCGTCCGAGGAGGGGTCCTCCGCGCACGACGCGATGGGCGACGAGCGTGTGCCCGTGGCAGACGCCGACGGCCGTGCTGGTCGTTCCCGGTGCGCGGCGGTCCAGGCAGTGCATCAGTGGTTCCCGCCCTCAGTGGTCAGAGCGGACGGGGTGAACTTCTTGCGCCAGGCCAGGGACACGTAGACGAGGCCGATCAGGACGGGCACCTCGATGAGCGGTCCCACGACGCCGGACAGGGCCTGGCCCGAGGTGACGCCGAAGGTGGCGATGGCGACGGCGATGGCCAGCTCGAAGTTGTTGCCGGCGGCGGTGAAGGCGAGGGTGGCCGTGCGGTCGTAGGCGAGGCCGATCGCCTTGCCCAGCAGGAAGGTGCCGGCCCACATCACGGCGAAGTACACCAGCAGCGGCAGTGCGATGCGTGCGACGTCGAACGGCTGGGAGGTGATCGTCTTCCCCTGGAGAGCGAAGAGGATGACGATCGTGAACAGCAGGCCGTAGAGCGCCCACGGGCCGATCTTCGGAAGGAACTTCGACTCGTACTTCTCGCGGCCGAGCTTCTTCTCGCCGATGCGGCGGGTGAGGAAGCCGGCCAGCAGGGGGACGCCGAGGAAGATGACGACGTTCAGGGCGATCTCCCACATGGAGATGTCCAGGTGTTCACCGTCGCCCAGGCCCAGCCAGCCGGGCAGCAGGTCGAGGTAGAACCAGCCGAGCAGACCGAACGCCAGGACCTGGAACACCGAGTTGAGCGCCACGAGCACGGCCGCCGCCTCGCGGTCGCCGCAGGCGAGGTCGTTCCAGATGATGACCATGGCGATGCAGCGGGCGAGCCCGACGATGATCAGGCCGGTGCGGTACTCGGGCAGGTCCGGCAGGAAGATCCACGCGAGCGCGAACATCACCGCCGGGCCGACGATCCAGTTGATCACCAGCGACGAGGCCATGAGCCTGCGGTCGCCCGTGACGGCGTCGAGCTTGTCGTAGCGGACCTTGGCCAGGACCGGATACATCATGATCAGCAGGCCGATGGCGATCGGCAGGGAGATGCCGCCGATCTCGACCTTGGCGAGGGCGTCGTTCAGGCCCGGGACGGCTCGGCCCAGACCGAGGCCGACGGCCATGGCGAGGAGGATCCAGACGGCGAGGAAGCGGTCGAGCGTCGACAGCTTCGCGACGACCGAGGACTCCTCGGTGCTCGTCGCGGGTGTTTCGGTGCGGGTCACGGACAGGCCCTCTTGTTGTCGGCGGCGTTGCGGGCGGACTCGGCCAGGTCGGCGAACTGACCGGCGAGCGAGGCGATGACGTCCGGACGCACCTTGTAGTACGTGTAGCGACCGCACGGCTCCGTCTCGACGACACCCGCCTCGCGCAGCACTCTCAGGTGGTTGGAGAGGTTGGTCTGCCGGGCGCCGGTCTCCTCCACGAGGTGGGAGGTGCACAGCGTCTCTCTGGCGAGCAGGGTCACGATCTGCAGCCTGAGCGGGTCCGCCAGAACCCGGATCAGGTCAGTGTCGACTGACGTCATCATGTACTGATACTCTCACATCAGTGGTGACTGACACCACCGGGTGCTGAAGTCATTCGCGCCTGATGCCGTCGTGAGACAAGAGAGACCTCCTGATGTCCGACAAGCCCTCCGTGCTGTTCGTCTGTGTCCACAACGCCGGCCGCTCGCAGATGGCCGCCGCGTGGCTGACCCACCTGGCCGGGGACCGCGTCGAGGTCCGTTCCGCCGGCTCCAACCCGGGCGACGACGTCAACCCCGCCGCCGTGGAAGCGATGCGCGAGGTCGGCATCGACATCTCCGCCGAGGTACCCAAGATGCTGACCGTGGACGCGGTCAAGGAGTCCGACGTCTGCATCACCATGGGCTGCGGCGACACCTGCCCGGTCTTCCCCGGCAAGCGGTACCTGGACTGGCAGCTGGAGGACCCGGCCGGCCAGGGCGTCGAGGCCGTCCGCCCCATCCGCGACGAGATCAAGGTGCTGGTCGAGGGCCTGATCAAGGAGATCGCCCCGGAGCCGCAGGCATGAGCACCGCCACGGACGTCCGCGACGTCATCATCATCGGGTCGGGACCGGCCGGCTATACCGCCGCCCTCTACACCGCCCGCGCCGGCCTGACCCCCCTCGTCTTCGGCGGCGCGATCCTCGTCGGCGGCTCGCTCACGACCACGACCGAGGTCGAGAACTTCCCCGGCTTCCCCGACGGTGTCCAGGGCCCCGAGCTCATGGAAAGCATGCGGGCCCAGGCCGAGAGGTTCGGCGCCGAGATGATCGACGACGACATCGTCGCCGTCGACCTGACCGGTGACGTCAAGACCGTCACCGACACCGCCGGTACCGTCCACCGCGCGAAGACGGTGATCGTCGCCACGGGCTCCGGCTACCGCAAGCTCGGCCTGCCCAAGGAGGACGAACTGTCCGGGCGAGGCGTGTCCTGGTGCGCGACCTGCGACGGCTTCTTCTTCCGCGCCCGCGACATCGTGGTCGTCGGCGGCGGCGACACCGCCATGGAGGAGGCCACCTTCCTCACCCGCTTCGCCCGGTCGGTGACCGTCGTGCACCGGCGCTCCACCCTGCGCGCCTCCCAGGTCATGCAGAACCGCGCCTTCTCCGACGACAAAATCTCCTTCGCCTTCGACAGCGAAGTCGCCGCACTCCACGAGGAGAACGGCATGCTGTCCGGCATGACGCTGCGCGACACCCTGACCGGCGAGACGCGTGAGCTGGCCGCGACCGGCCTGTTCATCGCCATCGGCCACGACCCGCGCACCGAGCTCTTCAAGGGGCAGCTGGACCTCGACTCCGAGGGTTACCTGCAGGTCGAGTCGCCTTCGACCCGCACGAACGTCCCGGGCGTCTTCGGCGCCGGCGACGTCGTCGATCACACCTACCGCCAGGCCATCACCGCGGCCGGCTCCGGCTGCGCCGCGGCGCTCGACGCCGAGCGGTATCTCGCGGCCCTGTCCGGTGCGGCCCTGTCCGACGCGGCCCTGTCCGACGCGGCCCTGTCCGACGCGGCCCTGTCCGGTGCGTCCGTGCCGGCCGAGGTCGTCGCGGTCGCCTGACGGCAACCCGTTCCACCCCGTACGAGGAGACCCACATGGCCCTCAAGAACGTCACCGACGACTCCTTCGACCAGGACGTCCTCCGGAGCGACAAGCCCGTGCTCGTCGACTTCTGGGCGGCCTGGTGCGGTCCCTGCCGCCAGCTCGCCCCCTCGCTGGAGGCGATCGCGGCCGAGCACGGCGACGCGATCGAGATCGTGAAGCTCAACATCGACGAGAACCCGGGCACCGCCGCCAGGTACGGCGTGATGTCCATCCCTACGATGAACGTCTACAAGGGCGGCGAAGTCGTCCAGACGATCGTCGGCGCCAAGCCGAAGGCCGCGCTGGAGCGTGAGCTGGCCGACCACCTCGGCTGAGCCGCGAAGGCAAGGGGCCGGCCTCGCGGAGGACCGGCCCTTGCGCCGCGTGCGGTTCCGACTCGCCCGGTACTGCGGTCACACCCGGTCGGGAGCGCGCGTCGCCGCGCTGCCGACCGCCGGGTCGAGGATCGCGCGCACCTTGTTCAGACCGTCGTAGTTCACCGAGTACCAGGACCAGGTACCGCGGCGTTCGCGGTTCAGCAGGCCCGCCTCGGTCATGATCTTCAGGTGGTGACTCACGGTCGGCTGCCGGAAACCCAGGCAGTCGGCGAGGTCGCAGACGCAGGCTTCGCCGGCCGGCGCACGCTCGATGATGCGGAAGATCTGCAGCCGCGTGGGGTCGGCGATGGCCTTGAGCATGAGGGCAAGGCGCTCGGCCTCGTACCGCTCGATGAGCAGGCACGCGAGGCCGGGGCTACAGGTCTCAGCCGTGGTCTCGCCCGCTTCCTCCGCGGCGCCCAGTTCAGTGATAGCCATCTATTCACCATAGGCGTGGCCCATCCGTCAACCGTGTGTTCGAGGACACAGCGGAGTCCTTGTTCACCAACCGTTCACTTAAGCCCGCACCTATCCAGAAGATAGACACTTGCCTATTATCTGTGGTGAGCGAGGCGGCGTGAGCCGTCCACCGAGGAGCCGCCCCATGGACGAGCACATTCCTCTCGGCCGACACCGCCGAGCAGCCCCACCCCTGCGGGACATCGCCCCTCTACTCGAACGGATCACGGCCCGCCTGGCCGCGCGCCACGGCAGGGCCTTCTCCGCCGAGACGGTCGAGCGCTACGTGGAGGAATGCTCGTGGGTGCTGTCGGCGAAGGCCCGTGTGGGCACCCACCTTGCGGTGTTGGTCGAGCGGTTCGCCGATCAGCGGCTCGGTGCCCTGGCCCGCGGGATGGGGCTGTCACCGAAGCCGGTGCCCGAGGTGCTGTTCGTGTGCACCGAGAACGCCGGCCGCTCTCAGCTGGCTGCGGCTCTGCTGCGGCACCGGGCGGGCGACGGCGTCCGGGTGCTGACGGCCGGTTCCGATCCCGGCCCGGCGATCGCGCCGGTCGTCCTCCGGCTGCTGGCTGAGGAGGACCTGGACCCGGGCGAGGAGTTCCCCAAGCCACTCACCGCCGAGGTCGTCACCGCTGCCGACGTCGTCGTCACCCTGGGCTGCGGCGACGCCTGCCCGGTCCGGCCCGGACGCCGCTACCTCGACTGGGACCTGCCCGACCTGGGCGGCCTGGACATCGAGAGCGCACGGGCGGTACGGGACGCGCTCGCCACACGCGTCGACGCGCTGGTGGGTGAACTCCTGGCGGCAGAGGTTCCCGGGCCTGAGAGTGCCCCGGTGCATCCTCCGGGGGGTCGGCCGCTCGGGCGCTGAGGCTGTTGCGTGAACCGGCCGGCGGGGCACCGCCAAGCAGCCCGCCGGCCGGAGTCCATGGGGTGCCCTCTCATGTGTCCGCGTCTGTCAGACACAGTGAGATCAGCGTCCGGGCCTCGGCCAGCGTGCCGGCCGTGATGATCTCCATGAGGGTCTTCGGGTCGGTGGTGAAGGTCTGCCACGCCGTCTGGTCCGCCGCCCGGAACCGGACCTGGACCTTCCTGGAGAGCCGGCCCTTGCGGTGGAAGAGGGTGCCGACGTCGGGGATGTGGTGTCGCCCGTGCACGATGCCCCACCTCGGGTAGCGCCTCGCCCACAGCGGCAGCTCGATGTAGGAGCCGTCCTCGGGTCCGGCCACCGTTCTCAGGTCCCTGTCCCCTTGGTGGCCCGCGTGGTGGACGGCTGCGGGCCCTTGGCCTGCGCGCAGGAGGATGCGCACTCCAGCCGGTATCCCATCCCGCGGATCGCGTCGATGGAGCAGCAGCTGTCCCCCTCTTCCCTCAGCTTGGTGCGCACCCGGCGCACGTGAACGGTGAGGGTGTTGCTCTCCGGCGCTTCCGTCCCCCACAGGGCCTGGGTCAGTTCGCGGCGGGTGATGAGCTTGTTGGGGCGCTCCATGAAGTAGCGCAGCAGCAAGAACTCACGGACCGGCAGCTGGAGTGAGCGGCCGCGGATATAGACGTGGAAGCCCGCGGGGTCGAGCTCTATGTCGCCGACCTTCAGGGGGACGGCGGAGCCGTCGCCCTCGTGCCGGCCGGAGCGGAGGAGGGGGGTGATCTCCTCGATCCGGTAGGGGCGGGCGACGAAGGCGATCGCGCCTGCCGCCACCGCCGCTGTCGCCTCCTCCGCTCCCTCGGCGCCGGCCCCCACCAGGACCGGCACCGGGTGGAGCCGGGCGATCAGCTCGGTGACTTGTGCGGCGCCCACGACGGGCAGGGGGGCGGCCAGCAGGACCGCGCGGGGTCGGCGTGCGCCGACCTGGAGCAGTGCTTCGGCGCCGTCGTGGCAGACGAGGGCGCGAATGCCCACGTCCTCGAAACGGGCCAGAGCCTGGGCGGCGAGTGCCTCGTCGGGCTCGGCCAGCAACAGGTCGGGCTGGCCGTCGTCAGGGCCACCGGAACCGCCGGCTGCGGTCGTCGGGGGCGGATGTGCCTCGGGTGTCACCCGTATTACTCCTTCACGTGCGGTGCGCAAAGGTGCGGACGTCGGAGTTGGCATCGGTCAGCCGAAGCGGCCGGAGATGTAGTCCTCGGTGCGCTGGTCGCAGGGGTTGGAGAAGATCAGTTCGGTCTCGTCGTACTCGACGAGACGGCCGTGGCGTACGCCCTTGTCGTCGACGTCGGCGGTGAAGAAGGCGGTGCGGTGCGAGACGCGGGCGGCCTGCTGCATGTTGTGCGTGACGATGACGATCGTGAACTCCTGGGCCAGGTGCTCCATGAGGTCCTCGATCTTCGCGGTGGCGATGGGGTCCAGGGCCGAGCAGGGCTCGTCCATGAGGATCACCTCCGGCTTCACCGCGATGGTGCGGGCGATGCACAGCCGCTGCTGCTGACCGCCGGAGAGGGCGAGCGCCGAGGTCTTGAGCTTGTCCTTGACCTCGTCCCACAGCGCGGCGTGGGTGAGGGTCTCCTCAACCAGGTCGTCGAGGTTGCCCCTGAAGCCGCCGACCCGGGGACCGTAGGCGATGTTGTCGTAGATCGACTTGGGGAACGGGTTGGGCTTCTGGAAGACCATGCCGATGCGGCGGCGCACCTCGATGGGGTCGACGTCGCGGCCGTACAGGTCCTCGTCGTGGTAGTGGATCTTCCCGGCGACGCGGGCGGTCGGGATGAGGTCGTTCATGCGGTTGAAGCAGCGCAGCACGGTGGACTTGCCGCAGCCGGACGGACCGATCATCGCGGTGATCTGCCGCTCTCCGATGGTCATGTTGACGTCGCGGACGGCCTCGTGGTCGCCGTAGAAGACGGAGAGGCCGCCGACTTCGAAGACGGGGCTGGTCAGGGCCGGTGCTTCGCGGAAGCTGACCTGTGGGGTCTTGGTGCCGCCGGTGGCGGCGTCGGAGGGTGAGGTCATGTCGGTCTCCTGCACAGCGGTCGCTGTCGTCTTGAGGGAGCTGGGCGTCTCGGGCACGGCGGTCACCACCGGCGGCTGTAGCGGTTGCGGAGCCAGATCGCGGCGGCGTTCATCACCAGCAGGATCGCCAGCAGGAGGATGATCGCGGCGGCGGCCAGGTGGTGGAACTCCTCCCGGGACTGGCTGATCCAGTTGTAGATCTGGACCGGGAGCACGGTGTACTCGCTCTGCAGGCCCTCGGGGTTGAACATGACGAAGGTGACCGCGCCCAGCATGATCACCGGCGCCGCCTCACCGATCGCGCGGGACAGCGCGAGAATCGATCCGGTCGCGATGCCCGGTACGGCGGCGGGAAGTACCTGACGCCAGATCGTCTGCCACTGGGTGGCGCCCAGGGCCAGCGACGCCTGCCGGATGGACCTGGGCACGGCCCTGATCGCCTCCCGAGAAGAGATGATCACCACGGGCAGCACCAGCAGGGACAGCGTCAGCGACGCGGTGAGCACCGTGGTGCCCAGGGCGAGTTGCCGGGCCAGCAGGCCGAGTCCGAGGATGCCGTAGATGATCGAGGGCACAGCGGCCAGGTTCTGGATGTTGACCTCGATCAGCCGGTTGTACCAGCGCTCCTGGTCCGCGTACTCCTCCAGGTAGACCGCCGCCATGATGCCGGTCGGCAGGCAGAACAGCGCGGTGAAGGAGATCACCCAGATCGTGCCGTAGATCGCGGACTGGGCGCCGGCGTTCTCGGGGCGGCGGATGGAGGGGAAGTTGGTCCACAGCCGGGAGTCCAGGCGGGGCCACGCCTCGACGAGGACGTAGGCCAGCAGGGAGACCAGGAAGACGATGCCGAGGGCGAGGCAGGCGAGCAGCAGCCAGCGGAACAGGCTCTCACCCGGCCGGAACCGCGGGCCGGCCAGCATCCCGCGGCGGGCCTCCGCCGTCGGCACCGCGTCCTTCACGGGGGCGGTCATTCGTACACCTCCCGGTACTTGCGGACCAGCCGGATGCTGATCAGGTTCATCACGAAGGTCGCCAGGAACAGGAGAGCGCCCACCGCGAAGATGGTGTTGTAGGAGATCGAGCCGACCGGGACGTCACCGGAGGCGGCGCGCGCGATGAACGCGGTCATGGTCTCCATCTCACCCAGCGGCTTGATGGTGAACTCGGCGCTCACGCCTGCCGCGATGAGCACGATCATCGTCTCGCCGACGGCCCGGGAGATGCCGAGGACGCAGGCGGCGACAATGCCGGACAGGGCGGCCGGGACGACGACGCGGACCGAGGTCGTACGCTTGCCGGAGCCGAGCGCGAAGGAACCCTCACGCAGTGCGTGCGGCACCGCGGACAGCGCGTCCTCGGTGAGCGAGGCGATGGTGGGCACGATCATCACGCCCATCACCAGACCCGCCGCCAGGCCGTTGCGGACGTCGAGTGTCCAGCCGCTCGGCAGGATGTCCTTCAGCAGCGGGGTGATGAAGGCCAGCGCGAAGAAGCCGTACACGACGGTGGGGATGCCCGCGAGGACCTCCAGACTGGGCTTGAGCCACTGCCGGAGCCGGGGGTCGGCGTACTCACTGAGGTAGATCGCCGCACCGAGACCGACCGGAATGGCGATCAGCAGGGCGATACTGGTGATGACGAGAGTGGCGGCGACCAGCGGCAGCACGCCGAAGTGCTTCTCGGCGAAGAGCGGCGTCCACTGCGTACCGGTGAGGAACTCGGAGACGCTGACCGTCCGGAAGAATTCCACGGCCGGGGGGATCAGCGAGACGACGATCCCCACGGTGGTGGCGACCGACACCAGGGCCGCGGTCAGCAGCATCCCCTTGATCACGGCTTCGCCGTAGCGCGGACGCGTCCGCCGCAGGGACCGGGAGACGGCCCCCGCGGCGGACGAAGCGTCGGAAGCGGTCACTTGGCGGATTCCTTCAGCTTCGCCAGTGCCGCATCGAGTTCCTTCTCCTGCTGGGCGTTGAGCGGGATGAACTTGGAGTCCTCGGCGATCTTCTTGTGGTTCTCCACGTAGTACTCGACGAAGTCGACCACCTCGGGCTTCTCCAGCGCCTTGGCCGAGGGGTAGATGAACAGCTGCCGGCCCAGCGGCTTGTACGAACCGTCCTGCACGGTTTCCACGCTCGGTGTGACACAGCCGTCGCCGCCGTCGACCTGGAGCAGCTTCAGCTTGTCCGCGTTCTCCTCGAAGTAGGAGAAGCCGAAGTAGCCCATGCCGCCCTTGGTCCCGGACACGCCGGTCACAGTGACGTTGTCGTCCTCGCTGCCGCTGTAGTCGGTGCGGGAGGCGCCCTCCTCGCCGTTGATGGCCTCGGTGAAGTAGTCGAAGGTGCCGGAGTCGGTGCCCGCGCCGAACAGTTTCAGCGGCTCGTCGGGGAACTTGGGGTCGACCTGGTTCCAGCTGTTCACCTTGGAGCCGGGCTCCCAGATCTTCTTGAGCTGCTCGACGGTCAGGCAGTCGGCCCAGTCGTTGTCCTTGCTGACCACGACGGAGAGGCCGTCGTTGGCGACGGAGAACTGCTCGTACTTGACCCCGTTCTCCTCGCAGGTCTTGATCTCCTCGTCCTTGATCGGACGGGAGGCGTTGGAGATGTCGGTCTCGCCGACGCAGAACTTCTTGAACCCGCCGCCCGTGCCGGACGTGGCGACCGTGACCCGGACCTTCGGCTGCTCCTCGGCGTAAAACTCGGAGGCTGCGCTGGTCAGCGGAGCCACGGTGCTGGAGCCGTCGATCTTGACCGCGCCCGACAGTTCATCACCGCTGCCACCGTCACCCGAGCCGGCGTCACCGCCGCCGCACGCGCTCGCCGCCAGCATCACAGCAGCCGTCAGGACCAGGGGTGCCTTGGCCCGGCGCAACGAAGTGGAAATGTTCACGACTCTCGACCCTCGCGTCTGCCGGATGTCCCGGCGGTGGACGGGTGCGCTGCGCGCTCCGCTCTGACACTTGGATCAAAGTCTGACTATATGAACACGCAGTGTATGGGAGACCTCTCCCGCATGAACTATAGCTACCCATCTATATAGACTGATCTTGTTCTATATGACGGCGGGATTCCGGAAGCCACAGGGTCCCGCCGGCCGCACGGGATCAGAGTTCGGCCGGTGTTCACCGTTCGGCTGCGTCGGCGCACGCGGGGCACACCCAGCGTCATTCATCGACATCCACCTATACATCGGTGGCGACACTCCCGTCCCCCAAACGCGTGGAGGAACTTGTGCCCGAACAGCCCGACATCCGCACCGGCCTGCCCCTGCTGCCCGCCGGCCACAACACTGCGCGGTCAGCCCTGACCTGCCGCTACCGCGGCGCCGACGCCTGCTCCCACGACGCCCCGAACCGCTCCCTCACCCCGTACTTCGGTGACATCGTGCAGCGGGCCCTCTCACGCAGAGGCGTCCTCAAAGGCAGTGCCGTGATCGCCCTGGCCGCCGGTGGAACCACCCTCGCGGCCTCTCCCGCACCCGCGGCGCCCACGGCAGGCCGCCGCCCTCCGCGCGGCCTCGGGTTCGAGCCGGTCGCCCCGAACACCGCGGACGCCGTGACGGTCCCCGACGGCTACGCCCAGCAGGTGGTCATCCGCTGGGGCGACCCGGTCCTCGCCGGGGCTCCGCGCTTCGACGCCCGCCGACAGAGCCCTCGGGCCCAGGCGTGGCAGTTCGGATACAACGCCGACTACATGGCCCTGCTCGGCCTGCCGCACCGCCGCGACCACCAGCTGCTCGTGGTCAACCACGAGTACACCAATGAAGAGATCATGCACTTCAGCTACGACCCGGCCGATCCGACACGTGACCAGGTGGAGATCGCCTGGGCCGCCCACGGCCTCACCGTCCTGGTGGTTCGCGCCGACAACCGTTCCGGCCGCCTGTGGCCGATGGCCGGCGACCCGTTGAACCGCCGCATCACGGCCACCACGCCCATCCGGTCCACTGGCCCGGCCGCGGGCAGCGACCTCCTCAAGACACACGCCGACCCCACCGGCCGCACGGTCCTGGGCACCCTGAACAACTGCGGCGGCGGCATCACGCCCTGGGCAACCGTCCTGTCGGGCGAGGAGAACTTCAACCAGTACTTCGCGAACGCAGCCACCGTCAACGACCCGGTCGCCAAGACGCGCCTGGCCCGGTACGGCCTGCCCACCGGGGCGAGCGGCCGCAAGTGGGGGCGCTTCGACGACCGCTTCGACATCGCCAAGGAGCCCAACGAGCCCAACCGGCACGGCTGGATCGTCGAAATCGACCCGTACGACCCGACGTCGACCCCGCGCAAGCGCACGGCCCTGAGCCGCTTCAAACACGAGGCCGCCGAGCCCCGCCTGACCCGCGACGGCCGGGTCGCGCTCTACATGGGTGACGACGAGCGCTTCGACTACCTCTACAAACACGTATCGCCCCACTCGTACCGCAAGGGTGTCAGCCGCACCGCCCGCGAGCACAACATGAGGCTGCTCGACGAAGGCACCCTGTACGTCGCCAAGTTCACCGGCGACAGTCCAGCAGATGAGGTCGACGGCACCGGCCGGCTGCCCGAGGACGGCGCCTTCGACGGCGGCGGCGAGTGGATCCCACTCGCCACGAGCGACATCTCCCACGTGCCCGGCATGAGCGCCGACGAGGTCGACGTCTTCACGCGACTGGCCGCCGACAAGGTCGGCGCCACGAAGATGGACCGCCCCGAGCACGTCGAACCCCACCCCCGCACGGGCCGCCTCTACGTCGCCCTGACCAACAACAAGGACCGCGGCGCCACCGGCAGAGCCGGCCCCGACGAGGCCCGCAAGGGCAACAAGCATGGTCACGTCCTGGAACTGGAAGAGCGACGCGGCGGCGCCGCCTCCAAGTCCTTCAGCTGGCGCCTGATGCTGGTCTGCGGCGACCCCGACGACCCGTCCACGTACTTCGTCGGCTTCGACAAGAGGCGGGTCAGTCCGATCTCCCGCCCGGACAACCTCGCCTTCGGCCCCCACGGCAACCTGTGGATCGCCACCGACGGCAACGCACTCGTCTCCAACGACGGGCTCTTCGCCGTGCCGGTCAAGGGGTCCGAACGCGGACATGTACAGCAGTTCCTCACCATGCCCAAGGGCGCCGAGTGCTGCGGCCCGACCATCACCGAGGACCGCGTCCTCGTGGCGCCCCAGCACCCGGGCGAAACCAACGGCGCCACGGCCGAGAACCCGGGCTCCGTGGCCCGACGGACCGGGCGGCATTCCGCGGCCGTCGGTCGTGACGGTGTGGAAGGAACGGCGCCAGTAAATGGTGCCAACCGCGCACCCGGGCGGTGACCGACTGCGCAGGCGGCAGCGGCCCCCTACGTCGGCTTTCCACCGACTGCACCCCAGAAGGCACAGGAGTACAGAACGCGCCGCATCACGTGCTGGCCGGACGCCAGCCCGGGTCGTCAACCAGCATGATCACGACCCTGACCCGCTTGCCCACCGCTTCGCGGGTCCAGCCTTCACCACCACATCCCCATCGGTCGTCGCCAGGATGGTCCGATGCACCGCGCGTGCATCGCTGCCACCGACGAGGGCCTCTCCGCACGGCGGCACTGAGACGCCTAGCGTGGCGGCTGCGCCCGGTTGAAAGCCTGCGCCGCCAGGACGCCGCCCGCTGAGATCCAGATTCGTCACCTTGCAGGCCGGCGATTGCTCACCGCCCACCGAGGAAGACGCCGCCGTGTTCTCGGTTGGGCCGGTCCGCGTCGGTCGTGATCTTCAAGTGGTGGCCACGGCCGGTCGTTGGACTCGGCGTCATTCTGAGCTCCCGGACAACCGGCCCCATCCCGGCAGCAACCGGTCGGCCTGGGCCGTACGATGCAGACGCTGGTGCTTCCACCGGCACCTGGGTACAGATCCAGCGGACCTCATTGACAGCGGCGGGCAAGAAAGGGTGACAGGCGTATGGCAGCGAACGCCGGCCACCTGAAGGCCCTGGTGCGCGCGCACGCCTCAGCGGACGACGATCTTTTCTACAGCGTCGCCTTGCAGGTGGCGGCGAAGTCGGCGCGTCAGGGCCAGGGGAAGTTCGCTGTGGAGCTGAGGGAACTGGTCGAGGCCGCTCGAACGAAGCAGAGCACAGAGCTGGTGGCCGTGCTGCCACTCCAGTAGTGCAGCCCCGGGGCGAGCTGTCGAGTCTGCTGACCGCGGGCTATCCCGACACCCAGCTCGATGACATGACCCTTGACTCGGAACTACGCGCATCGCTGGACCGGGTACTGCACGAACAGCGGCAACGCGCCCGTCTGGAGCGCTTTGGTTTCACCCCCGTGCACCGGATCCTGCTGTCCGGCCCCCCGGGAACCGGCAAGAGCATGACCGCCGCCGCCCTAGCCGGTGAGCTGAAGCTGCCGTTGTTCACCATCCGTCTAGACGGGTTGATCAGCCGGTTCATGGGCGAGACTGCGGCCAAGCTCCGCCTGGTCTTCGACGCCGTCGCCCAGACGAGAGCGGTGTACCTCTTCGATGAGTTCGACGCTCTGGGGGCGGAGCGGGCCGCGGGCAACGACGTCGGTGAAGCCCGGAGAATCCTGAACTCGTTCCTGCTGTTCCTGGACGAGGCTCCCTCGGAAAGCCTGGTCGTGGCGGGTACCAATCATCACCAGCTCCTGGACCGGGCGCTGTTCCGCCGCTTCGACATGATCGCCACTTACGGTCCGCCTACCGCTGACGAGGCCGTGCAGGTGATACAGCGTCGGCTAGCCGGAATGGACACAGGGACAGTACGGTGGGACGCCGTGACAGACAGTGCATCGGTGGTGCCCTGGCGGGCCACCACGCTGACACCGCGCTCCGAGCCTGCTGGCGGGGGCGGGCCGAGCTTGGCCCGCGTGAAGACCGCCATGGGCATGCCGCGACGCTGATGGACGGCCTTGAGACGGCCGAACGAGAGTCGGCACAGCTCGCCCAAGAGATACCCGACGCCTTCCAGCCGGACGGGCCTGTCCCTGCGCACGATCCGTCACTACGAGGAAGTGGGTCTCGCCGTACCCTCCGCCCGCAGCAGGGGCGGGTTCCGCCTCTACACAGAATCCGACGTCGAACGCCTCATGGTGATCCGCCGGATGAAGCCTCTGGACTTCTCCTTGGAGGAGACCCGGGAGCTGCTCGATCTCATCGACAGCCTCAAGGCGGCCGGTGAGGCCGGTGGAGACACCGAGCGTTTGCGGGAGCGGCTGGATTCCTACCGCCAGGTCGTCGACGCTCGGTGCGAGACGCTGCGTGCACGTCTGGAAATGGCCGAGGACTTCGCCGCCGCACTGCACCGCAGGCTTCCCACGAGCGACTGACCCCCCGTCCTTTCCACTGCGCAGCGTCCCCACTTCTGCACCCGCGCCTCGCGTCACCCGTGCAGCTCGAGGCTGTCCGGACCGGACGGCCGGGGTCAACCGAGAGCGGCTGCCGTGGCGGTACCACAGGTACTGCCTCGCCCGCGTTCACGGGTGGAGCAGGTGGAAACGGCCAGGCATGGGCTCCACACGCAACGGGGCGCGGACGTCGAGCGCTGAGGTGCCGTCGATGTCGAGCCGGTAGGCGCCCCATGGACGTGCGTAGCGCAGACGCCGGACGCGTCGGGTAGCGAAGGCGTCGCTGTGCACCTCGAGACGGCCCTGGACCGTCAGGTCGATACGGAGGGGCTGCTCGGCGGGGGCGGTGATTTTCTCGTTGTCCAGGAGCAGGGAGGCGCTGCCGGCGTGGGGCTGAAGACAGGTGATGGTTGCCTGGCGGACGGCGATATCGAGGTCGCCGCCGGGAAGATGGATGCCGATGACGTGTCGCCGGTGGGCGCTGAAGCCGATCAGTTCGGAAGGACTCCGGTCCGGTGGGCGTTCGACGAGCAGGGGCAGGTCCCACAAGGCCGCGGCGCGTAGGCCTGATCCCGCAAGGAGCCGCCCGCGTACAGCAGGAAGTGGACGCGGGGTCGTTGCCGGCTCCGGGGCGCACGAGGGCTCCGCTCGGTCGAGGGCACCGGGCTGAGCTCGACGCTCCGGACACCCTGGTTCGTCAGGCGCCGGCACAGAGTCACGGCCCGTTCGTGGTCCGCACTGCCCCCGCGCAGCACACCGACCACCGCCCGTGCCGCTGGCAGTTCGCCGGCGAGCCGCACGGCAGCGGACAGCAGGCGCTCCTGGTCGAGTTCACTGCCTGCCGGATCTGCCCCGGGAGTGCGGCTGGTGCGGGACGGCATACATGCTCCTGACGTGCTCATGGGATGCGGGTGCCAGAGCCGGGAGGGGCCGCGCTCGGACGGAAGGCGGATTCGCGAGACCAGGTCTGAGGTCAGGGCAGGACGCCCGGCCTCGCGAGCGGCAGTGCATGACTGCCCCGGGCGTACCCGCCTCGCCCCGACCACACCTTCCGGGGGCGGGACTTTAGCGGGCACCCGACCGCACATCTCTAACCTAACGCGAGAGTTACCCGTGTGGGAAATCGCTCGCGCAGTGGGGTCGAACGTCCCTTCAACTCTGCTTACACGATAGATTTGATCATGTCGGTGGGATTCCTGGACATGTCCCGCCAACGCGGCGGCCCCGGTAGGTCCTCCACTCGACGGTGGTACCGGGGCCGCCACCTCGCACGCCGGTCCGGGCCGACAGCTCCGCCTTCTTGCCGTCAGCCCCGGTTCCATGTCTCGCACCGTGGAACGAGGGTCCGCTCCCCCTTCCCAGGCCCGGCCGGCTGGCCGCCGCTGGGGCGCGCGGCCGAGTCCTCCGGGAGCACGACCATCATGCTCACCGACGCTTCTGGAAGGTGAGGTTCGGCTGCTCCCGAGACAGGACTTGCCAGGCGTGGCCCGGGCTGCGGTTTCTGCGAGAAGAGCCGGGTCCGGCGAGCATCACTCGTGCGCGGCGAGAAGGGTGTCGAGTCGGGCGGCAGGAAATTCGCGCTGGAAGGAGTTCGCCTGCCAGCGGTCCGGGAACAGCGCGAGCTGGGCCTTGTCGCGAATCCTGGTCAGTGCCTCGCCCTTGACCAGCCGGGAGCGGTTGAGGGCGTCGGCGCCGGCCGCGTCGGTGGCCCGCGCCAGGTGATAGGGCAGCATCTCCAATTTCACAGCGGCGGAGAATTCTCCCGCCATCCGTGCGCTGACGACGTCGAACTGCATCGGTCCCACCGCCGCGAGGACGGGCGCCTGATCGCCTCGCAGGTCGGAGACGAGGACCTGGACGACTCCTTCCTCGTCCAGCTGCGCGATGCCGCGCCGGAACTGCTTGGATCGGCTCAGGTCGACCGGGCGGACCACGGCGAAGTGTTCTGGCGCGAAGGTCGGCATGGCCGGGAACACGGCCGGCTGGCCGGCGTAGAGGGTGTCCCCCACGCGCAGGGCTGCGGCGTTGACGAGACCGACCACGTCACCGGGGTAGGCGATGTCGACCATGGAGCGGTCCTGGCCGAACACGCTGTGCGCGTACTTGGTGGCGAACGGCTTGCCGGAGGCTGCGCGAGTGACCGTCATACCGCGCTCGAAGATGCCCGAGCAGATCCGCATGAAGGCGATCCGGTCGCGGTGGGCGGGGTCCATGTTGGCCTGCACCTTGAACACCAGTCCGGAGAACGGGGCGCTCACCGGCCGGGCTCCCCCGCCCTCCAGCTCGCGCGGCCCGGGTGGCGGGGCGAGGTCGACGACCGCGTCGAGCAGCAGCCGTACGCCGATGTTGGAGACGGCCGCGCCGAAGAACACCGGCGTGGAACGGCCGGCCAGGAACGTCTCCTGGTCGTGTACGGCGCCGTCGATCTGCAGGAGGTCCAGTTCCTCGAGCGCCTTGCCCCAGTCCGCTCCCTCTTCCAGAGCGGCCTGGTGGGCGGAGACGGTTTCCTCGATCGCTTCGCGCGCGCCGCCGGGGGTGCGGGTGTAGCGCAGCATCCGTCCGGGCTGCCGTACGTCGACCAGTCCGCGCAGGTATCCGGCGTCGCCGACCGGCCAGGTGACGGGGGTGGGCTTGAGGCGGAACTCCCGCTCGATCTCGTCGAGGAGCTCCAGGGCCTCACGGCCGGGCCGGTCCCACTTGTTGACGAACGTGATCACCGGGATGCCCCGGTGACGGCAGACGTCGAAGAGCTTGCGGGTCTGCTCCTCCAGACCCTTGGCCGCGTCGATCAGCATCACGGCGCAGTCCACCGCGGCCAGCACCCGGTAGGTGTCCTCCGAGAAGTCCGCGTGACCAGGGGTGTCCAGCAGGTTCAGCACGCATTCCCGATGAGCGAACTGCAACACGGCGGAGGTGACCGAGATACCCCGGGCCTTCTCCATCTCCATCCAGTCCGAGGCGACCCCGCGCCTTCCGGCCTTGCCGTGCACCGCGCCCGCCTCGGTAATGGCGTGCGCGTGCAGGGCGAGGGCCTCGGTCAGCGTCGACTTGCCCGCGTCCGGGTGGCTGATCACCGCGAACGTCCGCCGACGGGCCGCCTCGGACGCCGCCCAGTCACTGCTCGCGCTCATCGGACGGCCTCCGTACCGCCGTCGGCCGCCGTGGCGGCGTCCATCACCCGGGCCAAGTGGTCGTGCAGGGAGCGGGCGAACTCCTCCGCCCGCCCCAGTTCCCGGCGCAGGTCGTCGCACCGCGCATCGGCATCGACCCAGTACTCGCGCAACTGTGTCACCAGTTCCTCGTGTGCTTCGCTGTCATTTTCCGGCAGCGGTGATCCGTCGGCGGGCAGCTGCTCCAGCAGGTCCAGCACGCCTCGTACGTCCTCCAGGCACAGCCCCAGGGGCCGCATGCGCCGCGCCAGCGCCAGCCGGCGCACCTCGGCCTCGGTGTAGAGCCGGAAGCCGCCTTCGCTGCGCTCGCTGGGGGTGACCACACCGACGTTCTCGTAGTGGCGGATCGTCCGCAGGGACAGACCCGTGCGCTCGGACACCTCGCCGATCTGCATCAGCCTTCCAGCCACGGCCTCACCGCCTCGCGTCGCCTGTCGGCTCATCTTGCAACTACAAATCTACCGTGACGTTAGGGTAGATTGACAATCGCTGCTACGAGGACGGTTCCGACAGGCCGCCGTCGTCGTCAAGCGGCGCCGTCCCCTTTCCCCCGAGGGACGGCGCCGCCCCCGATCTCCCACGGGCGGGGGCCAACCCTGGCCGTCGGCCGCCCACCCCGCTTCCCAGGAGTCCGAACGCCATGCGCATGGGTGTGGACCTCGTCTTCGCGGAAGGCTTGGGCCCGCCCCGGCCGCGGTCGGGGTCCGGGCTACGCCCGGATCTCGTCTGCCGCGCGCCGGGCAGGGTGAGCAGCTTCGGCGCCGTCCCCGAGCAGCGGCCGGCGCAACTTCCGCCACGGCCCGGGAACGGCTTCGAAAGCAGGCCGACAGCGGCAAGCGTCACTACTCTAACGGAAGGTAAGAGTTGAAGCTCAAGTCCTCCGCTCCAATGTCCTGCGCGCCTCCACGTGGGGAAAGAGTGCGCGCCCGGGCCGGCGGTGTTCGAAGGTGGACATCGACGGGCTGGGCACAACGGCCGGCTGGGAGCTGAGCCGTGAGCACGACGCAACCCCTCGCGCAGGCATGCCAGAGCCGCGCCGGGCCGCGAAACCTGCAAATGGCAGGGCTGCGCAGCGGTCTCGCGGTCCGCGGCCGGTGGCGGCCCCGGGATTGGCGCACCGACGCGCCCGCCCCTGTGGCCCGAGGCGGGACCAACGATCACCACCCTGGCCGCCATTTCTAACCTAACGCAAGAGTCAAGAGGCGCATAGACGCCGTCAGCGCGGGAGCGCCGAAGTCCACCCCTGCCGTACGGAAAGAGTGCGGACCCCAGTCGAGCCACTGCAGAGATCCCCCTCGGCACGGCACTTCCGGGCCGCCACTCCCCACAGGCGTGATGCCGGCAGCCTTGGTCGGCGCCGGCAAGCGACTCGTCCATGACGGGCGACGACGTGCTGTCTGCCCACGTGGACAAACCGCTTCTGCCGACGGTTTTCCTCCGCACCTTGCCCGAGTGCTACGACATGCACCTCGAGGAAGGCCGCGACGTACCTCGCCCGCGAGAAGCAGCCGCGGTCATTCCGCAGGGTGCGTGACAAGCAGCTCATGCCGCTGATCGAGCAGGCCCGCGCGGAGTCGAGCGGCACCTGCACCACCGGATCACCCGGGCCTGCGCCGCAGGGGTTCCGACGTGTCATCCGGCGAAGCGGTCACCACCGCCACCCGTTGTCCGGCACGGGGTCATATCGGACCCAGCACCTCTCCGGGTGCGGCTGCCAGCTCCAAGGTGTCGAGCACAGTGAGCAGTTGCCGCTCCTCGTACCGGAAATGGTTCTCCATGATCGCGGCGATGCCCTCGAGGTGACGGTCGAGCTCCTCGGGCGGCGCGGCCCGGTCGACCGCGGCACGGAGACTGCCGAGCAGGTGCGCGATCATCGCGTGATCCTGCTCGAGCGAGCGCAGCACCGGGCGGAGCTCCGGATGCGCAGCCGCGACGGCCGGGAACAGGGTGCGGTCTTCGCCCTGGTGATGGCCGTCGAGGGCTGTGCAGAAACCATGGCAGTACAGCAGCAGTTCACGGGTGGCGGCCTCACCGGGGGTGCCGCCGGCAAGGGAAGCGCGGGTCACGGACAGCGCTTCTCGTAGTCGGCTGTGCACCTGGCGGAGTTCCTGGCTCCAGGCGACGAGCCTGGTCGTCTCGCGCTCAGACACGCGCGAGCGAAGGGTGCGACGAGTGCATCGTCGACCTCCTTCGGTCCGGCGCCTCCATGCCTGACACGGTCTGCCACCGGCACGCGACGCTTGTCACACACTACCGGGCCTCATGCCCGTCGACACCGCTGTCGTCCCATCCGCTGAGCCTCCCTGGCCGCCCAGGAGCGAAGCAGGCGCTTGCCGTTCGGGAGAGCGGACGGACACGGACCGGACCTGCGGTGGGGACGGTCTCCCGAAACGCCCCTGCCATGGACAGGCCGCCTGCCCCGCGTGGGTGGTGCGGGGCAGGCGGCCTCACGGGTCAGTGACCGCCGGTGAGTTGTCCGGCCAGGCGCTGGTGCATGTCGGCGCTGGGCTCGTTGAGGCCGACGATGGTGACCTTCTTGCCGCGCTGGGCGTACTTGGTCTCGATGGCGTCGAGCGCGGCGACGGAGGAGGCGTCCCAGATGTGGGTGCCGGACAGGTCGATGACGACGTCGTCCGGGTCGTCCTTGTAGTTGAACTGGTAGACGAGGTCGTTGGAGGAAGCGAAGAACAGTTCGCCGGTGACCGCGTAGACGACCTGCTTGCCGTCGGGGTCGACGACGCCGGAGACGTTGGCGAGGTGCGCGACCCGCTTGGCGAAGATGATCATCGCGGCGATGGTGCCGACGACCACACCGATGGCCAGGTTGTGGGTGGCGACCACACAGATGACGGTGACCGCCATGACGATCGTCTCGCCGACCGGCATGCGCTTGAGCGTCTTGGGCTGGATCGAGTGCCAGTCGAACGTGCCCACCGAGACCATGATCATGACGGCGACCAGGGCGGCCATGGGGATGTCGGAGACGATGGGGCCGAAGACGACGACCAGGATGATCAGGAAGGTACCGGCCAGGAAGGTGGACAGACGGGTACGGGCACCCGAGACCTTCACGTTGATCATGGTCTGGCCGATCATGGCACAGCCGCCCATGCCGCCGAAGAAGCCGGTGACGATGTTGGCGATGCCCTGGCCGATCGACTCACGGGTCTTGCCCGAGTGGGTGTCGGTGATGTCGTCGACCAGCTTGGCCGTCATCAGCGACTCCATCAGGCCCACCAGCGCCATGGCGAGCGCGTAGGGCGCGATGGTGGTCAGGGTGTCCAGGGTGAAGGGCACGTCGGGCAGTCCGGGCACCGGCAGGGACGAGGGCAGTTCGCCCTTGTCGCCGACGTTGGGGACGGCGATGCCCGCGGCCACGGTGATCACCGTCAGCACGACGATGGAGACCAGCGGCGCCGGGATCACCTTGGTGACCTTCGGGAAGAACACCATGAGGGCCAGGCCGCCGGCGAGGAGCGGGTAGACGGCCCACGGGACGTCGTGCATCTCCGGCACCTGGGCCATGAAGATCAGGATGGCCAGGGCGTTGACGAAGCCGACCATCACCGAGCGCGGCACGAACCGCATCAGCTTCGCCACCCCGAGCGCGCCCAGGATCACCTGGAAGACACCGGCCAGGATGACGGCGGCGATCATGTAGCCGAGGCCGTACTCCTGGTTGAGCGGCGCGATGACCAGGGCGATGGCGCCGGTGGCGGCGGAGATCATCGCCTTGCGGCCACCCACCACGGAGATGACGACGGCCATGGTGAAGGAGGCGAACAGGCCGATGCTGGGGTCGACGCCGGCGATGATCGAGAAGGAGATCGCCTCGGGGATGAGCGCGAGGGCGACGACCAGGCCGGCCAGCACCTCGGTGCGCAGGACCTTCGGGGAGGCAAGCCAGTCGGGCTTGGACATGCGGAACCTGGGAGCCGCGGACAGCGGTGAGGACATGCAACCGTTCCTGTTCAGGCGCACGCGTCCGTTGCCGCTGGACACACGCGCAGGGCGTACGTGATTCCACGAGAGAGCGGAATCTCCCGGCAGCCCGGCCGCCTCGGCGGGGGCCTTGCCGGACAGGGCGGCAACCTTCTGGTCGCCGGTCAGGCATCATTGCCTGGAAGTCTTCGGTGCCGTTACAGGCTCCGTCGCGGCCTGCGCTGCGGCGGTTGCGCCCCTACCGTGCGTGGAACCGCGGAGGCGAGCACATCCGGAAGTCTACCCTGACGTGAGCACAGGGTGCGCGGTGCGGCTTGTGAATCGCAGGTGAACAGCACACGAGTTCCTGTGATTGTTCTCACGTAGACTGGCGCACTTGACTGTTTCGAAATCAGGCGGATCACAGAGGGAGATGGCTCAGCGATGACGGAACCCCGGCAGATGCAGATCGGCGAGGTAGCCGAGCGGACCGGTTTGTCGTTGCGCACCATCCGTCATTACGAGGAAGTCGGCCTGGTTATTCCCTCGGCCCGCAGCAAGGGCGGCTTCCGGCTGTACACGGCGGCGGACGTGGACCGGCTGATGGTGATCCGCCGCATGAAGCCGCTCGACTTCTCCCTGGAGGAGATGCGCGACCTGCTGGACATCACCGACCGGCTCTCCGCGTCCGACGATGCCCCCACCGGAGAGGAGAGGGACCGGCTGCGGGAGCGGCTCGACTCCTACCGGAAGGTGGCCGACGCGCGCTGCGAGACACTCCGCGCCCGGCTGGCGATGGCCGAGGACTTCGCCGCCACGCTCCGGCAGCGACTCACACACTGACCCGGCGGCAGAGCGCACGGCAGACGACCGATCACCACGAACGTCCGCCGCCCGACCGCCCCGGACGCCGCACAGTCGCTGCTCATGCTCACCGTGCCGCCTCCCGGCCGGCCTCGTCGGCTTCCATCAGGCGGGCCAGGTAACCATGCAGAGATTGGGCGAAGTCCTCGGCGGAGGCCAGCTGACGCCGGAGGTGCTCACACCTCGCGTCGGCCTCCACCCAGTACGAACGCAGTCGCGTCACCAGTTCGCCATGTACTTGCTCGTCGGTCTCCGGCAATGGCCTGCCGCCATCCGGAAGTTGTTCCAGTACGTCCAGCACGGCGCGGACGTCTTCGAGGCAGAAGCCCAGGGGCCGCATGCGCCGCGCCAGCGCCAGCCGCCGTACTTCGGCCTCGGTGTAGAGGCGGAACCCGCCGGCGCTGCGCTCGCTCGGCGCCACCACGCCGACCTCCTCGTAGTGGCGGATCGTCCGCAGGGAGAGTCCCGTGCGCTCGGACACTTCGCCGATCTGCATCAGCCTTCCGCCCATGGACTACCGCCTCACTCCGGATGTCGGCGCCCTCGCCGGCTACGAACTTACCCTCGCGTCAGGGTAAGTTCGCAAGAGTGAAACGAGGCCGACTCTCGCGCTCGAGCCAACGGCCGGATCCCCGGCCGCCATCGGTACCTGCCGTAGCGTCTGCCACGCAGCCCGCGTTGGCTGCCGCGTCGTCAACCACTGCACCATCCCGGCGCATACGACTCACCGGCATCGAGGCGATGACCGGGAAGGGATTCCATGAGTGTACGTTTCGAGGAGATCGACTGGCGTCCGACACGGCTGGGGGACATCAGCCTGCGGCGGCGTCGGCACCCGGCCTCGGGTGATGACGTGTACGAGGTCAAGCTCGGCGACGAGTTCCTCATGTCCAGCCTCTTCACCGAGGGCGAGATCGCCCTCGCCCGACTGGGTCTGGCAGGGACTCCCGGCGGCGACCTGGACGTCGCCGTAGGCGGACTCGGCCTCGGATACACCGCCCGGGCAGCATTGGACGACGCGCGCGTGCGCTCGCTGATCGTCGTGGAGGCGCTGGGGGAAGTGATCGGCTGGCACCAGCGCGGGCTTGTGCCTCTGGGTGACGCCCTGACGTCGGATCCCCGGTGCCGCATGGTGAACGGCGACTTCTTCGCCATGGCCGGCGACTCTCAAGGACTCGATCCGCAGGAACCCGGTCGCCGCTTCCACGCCATCCTGCTGGACATCGATCACTCACCGCAGCATGTCCTCCATCCGGGTCACACCGCGCTCTACCAGCCTGCGGGACTGCGTGCCCTCACGGACCGCCTCTATCCCGGCGGTGTCTTCGCGCTGTGGTCGAACGACCCGCCCGACGAACAGTTCGGCTCCGCACTCGCGCAGGTCTTCGCCGAACACGAGGCGCACGTGGTGACCTTCGACAACCCTCTGCAGGGCGGCACCGCAACCAACACGGTCTATCTCGCGAAGACGGACCCGGCATCCTCTCCCGTGCAGGAGTGACCCCAGACGGTAAGGCGCGCTCGTCCCAGTGAGGCGGCCCGCGCACCATCAGGAGCCGGCCGGCCGGTCTCCCCCTCCCTCGGTGAGCAGGTCGAAGGCTCGTCGTATGCCTGCTCAGCGCAGACCGGCGGCCGGGTCGGTGACGAGCCAGCCACGGGCGCCCCAGAAGTCGACCGCCCGGCAGATGGTGCCCACCGCCCGCCTCGAGCGGTCACTCCCGTCGGCCCAGTGGCCGTTGCACCAGTCGGCCAGTTGCCGGGCGGCGCCGTCCGTGTCCAGCACGCTCAGCCGGTTGTGGGAACCCAGGTGGGTGCCGAGCAGCAGCATGGCGGTCGCGTCGGCCTGGCCCGACGCCTCGGTCATGAAGGCGCTGATCGCCTGCCGCACGGTGGGCACCACGGGAGGCGGTGCCGTAGGCGTGGTCTTCCGGCGACCCGACCGCGACCTGGGCCTGGGCGTGCCCTCCGCCGCCCGCTTCGGCTCGGTCGAGGCCACTGCTTCCCGCGCGGGCGCCGCCGGTGGCGGCGTCTTCCCCTCCGTCGGCGGCGTTGCCCGCGTCACCGGCTCATGCCCCCCGCCGTTGAGGCAGAGTGCGACGTAGTCGCTGGGGACGGGTACGTTCTCGGCGATGGAGGTCTGGAGTGCTTCGGCGTCGCAGACCCGGCACAGCGGCAGCTCGCGCCAACCGATGATCGACAGCTGGGTACCGCGCGAATAGCGGGTCATAGCCTGCGGGCGGTGCACGATGTCCGTACCGCCACAGCCCGCGCAGCGAGGACCGCCACGCATCCACCGGGCCCCGCACCTCAGACAGGTGACCTTGATGTCGCCCTCGACCGGCTCGCCGCGCAGCTCCTCGCTCTCTCCGCACGACGGGCAGTCCGCTACCCCGGCCATGGCTCGTCCTCCCTCGCATGCGTACTGCGGAACTCCTGAAGAGTCTACGGTGACGTAAGGGTTGCCTCGGCGGGTAGGGCTCGGCTCAGCAGTACGCCTGCCGCTGCGGGTCAATGCGCCTCGGAGGACGTGAACAGTCGGTCGAGGTGATACCCCAGCAGTTGCGTGGCGGCCTGCGGGGTGCGCTGACCGACCATGACACACGTTCCGAGTCCGTGGCTCAGGGCAAGCAGCCGTGCCGCCTCGGCGTACGGATCGGCCACTGCGTCGAGCACGCCGTCGTTCTGTGCCTGCCGCAACAGCTCGGCGAGCTGTGCCTCCAGTCGGTTCGGCCCTTCGACGAAGGGCTGGGCAGCCAGCTCCGGGTCGGTCATCGCCAACATCGCGCAGGACGTCCACAGCAGGTGGAAGGTGCGGCTCGCCTCGTCCGTGGGCAGGGCCTCGGCGAGCAGGGCCTCAACGCGCTCACGCGGGGACGGCGGGTCCTGCCCGGTGGCCAGGCGGGCCGCCCAGCGGTCGTGACTGCGTTCTTCCAGATGCCCGAGCGCGGCAAGCAGCAGCTGGGCCTTGGTCTCGAAGTAGTACTGCACGAGCCGGACCGATACGCCCGCCTCCGCGGCGACCGCGCGCATCGTCACGGCATGGAGGCCGGTGCGGGTGGCCAGGCGGATGAGGCCGTTGATGATCTGGGCTTTGCGCTGCGCATGGTCAGCGGTCCTCGGCACGCTCGCTTCACCTTCCCGCGCGGTTTTGGTACGCCGTATCATAACGTCTGCCAGGTCCATTGAAGGTGACCGCACATGACCGGTGAGGGACTCGGGAGGGGCTGGGTGACGTGACGCAGGAGTACGGGGCGTCCGAGGGAAGCACGGTGCGGGCCGCCCCCGCCGTAGGGCGCCGTCGCGCGGCATGGATACTTGGTCTGGCCTGTGCTGCGCAGTTCATGGTGGTGCTGGACGTTTCCGTGGTGAACGTCGCCCTGCCGTCGATCCGCACCGCCCTCGGCTTCACGACGGCGGACCTGTCGTGGGTGGTCAACGCCTACGGGCTCGCGTTCGCCGGACTCCTGCTGTTGGGCGGTCGCCTCGCGGACGTCCTGGGGCACCGGCGGGCCTTCGTGCTGGGGCTGGCACTGTTCTCCGGTGCAAGCCTGGTGGGAGGACTTGCCTCGTCACCCGCAGCGCTGATCGCCGCTCGCGCGGTGCAGGGAGCCGGGGCGGCGCTGCTCGCCCCGGCCACCCTGACCGTACTGACCGGGACGTTCACCGAGGGGCCGTCGCGGACGCGCGCGCTGGGCGCCTGGACGGCGGTCGGGGTGGCCGGCGGCGCCGCGGGCAACCTGATCGGCGGCGCGCTGACCGAGTACCTGTCGTGGCGGTGGATCCTGCTGGTCAACGTGCCGATCGGCGCCGCGGGCGTCCTGCTGGGCGGGCGTCTGGTGCCGGGCGGGCGGGACGGTGGGCCCAGGCCGCGCCTCGACGTCGCGGGGGCCTCACTGGCGACGGCCGGAATCGCCGGCCTCACCTTCGGACTGGCGCAGACGAACTCACGCGGCGGGGACGATGCTCTCACCGCCGGGGCGACAGCGGCAGGGGTGCTGGCTCTGGCGGTCTTCGTCCGGGTGGAGGCCCGTGTGGTGCACACTCCCCTGGTGCCCGCGCGCCTCCTGCGGATCCGGTCGGTGGGCGTGGGCAACCTGGTCCTGCTGCTGACGGGGGCCTGCCTCATCCCGATGTGGTACTTCCTCTCCCTCTACATGCAGCAGGTACTGCACTACGGCCCTTTGCGGACGGCCGTGGGCTTCCTGCCGCACACGCTGGTGACCATGGCCGTCGGCGCCCGCCTCGCGCCACGCCTGATGGAGCGCACCGGCCCACGGACCCTGATCGTCACCAGCGCCGTCGTCTCGGCGGCCGGCTTCTGGTGGCAGAGCCGGATCAGCCCCGACAGCGGCTACGTCGACGGGATCCTGGGCCCGGCACTGGTCATCTCGATCGGCAGCGGGCTCCTGCTCACACCGATCACCACCGCGGTCACCAGCGACGTAGCTCCTGCCGACGCCGGGGCGGCTTCCGGGCTGATGAACACCACGAAGCAGGTCGGCGGCGCACTCGGTCTCGCCGTCCTGTCCACGCTCGCCGCCACCGACGGCGTCGGCGTACCGGCACTCACCGCCGGGTACGCGCGGGCCTTCCTGGCCATCGCGGCGGTGCTGACGGTCACGGCCGTCGTCGCGCTCGCCCTGCCGCGCCGCCCCGAGCGGCGGACCGGTTAAGCGAGTTGCGTGGCCACCCGGGCGAACTGGGCCGCGTACAGGCGTGCGTACGCGCCGTCGGCCGCCAGCAGTTCCTCGAGCCGGCCGTGTTCGACGATGCGTCCCTGCTCCATGACCAGGATGGTGTCCGCGTCGCGGATCGTGGAGAGGCGGTGGGCGATGACGAAGCTGGCCCGGTCTGTGCGCAGATCGGCCATGGCGTGCTGGATCAGCACCTCGGTGCGGGTGTCGACTGACGAGGTGGCCTCGTCCAGGACCAGGACCAGGATCGGCGGTTCGGTGAGGAAGGCGCGGGCGATGGTGAGGAGTTGGCGTTCGCCGTCGCTCAGGTTGGCGCCGTTCTCGTCGAGGAGGGTCTGGTAGCCGTCGGGCAGTGTGCGGATGAAGTGGTCGGCACGGGCTGCCGTCGCCGCCGCCACGATCTCCTCGTGAGTGGCGCTGTCCTTGCCGTAGGCGATGTTGGCGGCGATGGTGCCTTCGAAGAGCCAGGTGTCCTGGGGCACCATGCCGATGTGGCGGCGCAGTGCGGCGCGGGGAAGGGCGGCGATGTCGATGCCGTCGAGGGTGATGCGGCCGCTGGTGGGTTCGTAGAACCGCAGCAGCAGGTTGACCAGGGTGGTCTTGCCCGCGCCGGTGGGGCCGACGATGGCCACGGTTTCGTGCGGTGCGACCGCGAGGTCGAGTTTCTCGATCAGCGGCTCGTCCGGTTCGTAGCGGAAGGACACCTGCTCGAACTCGACCTTGCCCGAGATCCCCGGGAGCTGCCGCGGCTCCTGCGGGTCGGGTGTCTGCTCGTCGGCGTCGACGAGTTCGAAGACGCGCTCCGCGGAGGCGACGCCGGACTGCACGATGCTGACCAGGGCGGCGGCCTGGGTGAGGGGGTTGTTGAACTGCAGGGTGTAGGTGATGAATGCCTGGATCTCACCGACGGTCATCGCGCCGGACGCCACTCGCAGCCCACCGCACACGGCGACCGCGACGAAGGTGAGGTGCCCGAGGAAGGCTGTGGCCGGCTGAATGATGCCGGAGAGGAACTGGGCGCGGTGTGCGGCCTCGAAGACACCGTGGTTGCGCTCGTCGAAGACCCGCTGTGCGTCCTCGCCACGGCCGAAGAGCAGTACTTGGTCGTGCCCGGTGAACATCTCCTCGACGCGGGCGCCGAGTTCGCCGGTGTGAAGGGCACTAACGCATCAGAGGCTTCTCCGTACGGAAGGCTTAGGGTGACGTGCATGGCCATCCCGACCTCCGGTTCCGCCGCCGTCAGCAGTGCGGCCGACCGCGCCCTGCCCCTGCGCGAGCGCAAGAAGCAGCGCACCTTCCGCGCCCTGGCCGACGTGGCACTCACACGCTTCACCGAGCGGGGCTTCGACGAGGTGACCCTGGACGAACTCGTCGACGAGGTCGAGATCTCCAAGCGGACCTTCTTCCGCTACTACTCGTCCAAGGAGTCCGCGGCTCTCGCCGCGGAGGCCGAGCTGTGGATCGTCTACGTGGACGAGTTCACGGCGACCGACCTGCACGGCGATGTCCTCACCGCCCTACGGACCGCCCTGACCACCGCCATCACCGGCATGGACGAGGACTGGCCACGCCGCTTCCTGGCCACCCGCCGTCTCGCCGCCGGCCACAGTGGGCTGCGCAGGCACAGCCTCGTCATGGCCAGCCACCACCAGGAGCAGATCGTCGAGCAGCTCGAAGTCAAACTCGGTCGCGATGGCCGGGAGGAGATACGGCTGCGTCTGCTCGGAGAAATTGCCTTCGGCGCCTACCGCGTCGGCGCCAAGAACTGGACGGCCGGCCGCGGTGAAGGCGCCGGCAGCCGCGGCAGGGGCGGTCATGCGACACTCGCCGCCCGCGTGAGCGAGGCGTTCGACACCATCCCCGACGCGATCACCCTGACCACCGGCTGACGGAGCACCGGGCGGACCGCCTCATCGCCGGCCCGGCGGGGATCCGGCGAGGCGTGACCTCTTAGGTACGCTGCCCCAACTTCATCGACACAAAGGTGGACTCGGAGGACAACGCTTCCTGCATCTGTAGGTCGTGATCTTGCTGGTCGGCGCCTCACCGTCCTTCGCGTTGCCTGGAGCACGTTCGCCAGCCTGATCCGGCCAATGGCCGACTCCGCGCTCTACTCGGGCCGGCCTCCGTTGGTCAGACTGCGGAATCGAGGTGGCCGGGGACGGGAGGCAGGTATGGCAGCTCGGCGTGGACGAGGTGCGGCTGCGCGAAAGCGGAGGGCGATCCGGCTGAAGCAGGCGTCGGCGTGTGGGGCCATCGCCATAGCTCTCCTGGTGATGTTCTGGTCGGTAGTCTGGCCCTACGTCACGGGGGTACTACTGCTGGGCTGCGTGGCAGCGGTCGCTTGGTGGCTGTGGCGTACTGACCGGCTGGTGCGCAAGCGGGACCACGCCTGGCGACAGGCCGACATGATCGATGCCGGTCGGCGGACGCTGACCGAGGTGGATGCGATGACCGGTACACAGTTCGAGGAACTGGTCGCGAACCTCTGCCGACGAGACGGGTGCGTCGAGGTACGCCGGGTGGGCGGCGCGAACGACAACGGAGCTGACGTCGTCGGCCGATTGCCAGACGGCCGGAGCATGGTGATCCAGTGCAAGCGGTACGCACCGACCAGCACGATCGCGAGCCGTGAACTGCGGGACCTGCTCGGGGCTCGGGTGCATTTCGGTGCCGACCTGGCCGTGTTCGTGACGACCACGCGGTTCAGTCGGCCGTCCGAGAAGTTCGCGTTGCAGCACGGGATTCTCGCCGTACACCGTGACCACCTGGGGGTGTGGAACGGAGGGGCCTCCTTGATGTCACTCGCCGAGATCAACGGTGCCGGTCAGGGGAACGCCCGGCACCGGACACGCTGGAAGCAGGCGTACAGCGAGTAACCCCCTGTATAGGGGCAGGAGGCAGGGCTGCTGCCTGATCAGCTCCCTTTCGTGTCGTACAGCCGCCACGCCGGCCAGCGGATGGCTTCTTCTTTTTCGCCGCTGCCGCTCAGCAGGTTCCGTCGGTGCAGCGTCAGCCGCAGGTGACGTGCCGCGTCGGCACCTTCCTCTGGCCCTCGGTCGAGCAGTACGGCCCGGGTCGCTGTGCCATCGGTGCCGCGCACCAGCGCATCGGCCGGATGCCCGTGGAGGCTCTCACCCAAGGTGACGGTGGCCCCGGGTAGCCGGGAGAGGGCCTGATAGAGGCGCTTGGACAGGGGGTCGCCGGCCTGGTCCTGTGGCCTGGAGCCGTCGTAATCCGCTGCGTCGAGCAACGCGCCGGCCACACCGCCCCGCTTCCGCCAGCGGTCTTTGTCCCCCACCACGATGAGGTGACTGCGTGCTCTGGTGATGGCGACGTTCCAGAGATTCAGCTGGCCGGCGACCCATTCGACGGCGCCGGGGCGCATGCCCTCCCCGGCGACAAGTGAGAACACCATGACGTCGCGTTCGCCGCCTTGGAAAGTGTGCACCGTACCGACGCGCAGACGCTCCTCGTCATATCGGCTCAACCGACGGCGCAGTGCTTCGGCCTGCGCTGTGAAGGGGGTCACGACGCCGATGGTGGCTCCTGGGGGCAGTTGCTCCAAGAGATACCGGACGCTCGCATCCACTTTGTCCATCTCGACCTCGTTGACCCACGAGCCGCCGTACGGCGACCGGGCGGCCCGTCCGGGCACGTGGGTCCAGATGACTGCCGGACGCGGCAGGGCAGGCCGTCCGCGAGTGTCCGTGAGAACGGTCAGGTCACCGTCGTAGAAGAAGTCGTTGGAGATCGCGGCGATGCGCGGGTGGCAGCGGAAGTGTTCGTCGAGCAGCAGGGTGCCGCCGGCGGACTTCTCGGCGGCGTGGAAGGCGGAGTGGCGCCGGTAGGCAAGGCGATGCTTCTCCAGCCACTCCGATCGCAGTCCGAGTTTCCGTCGGACGAGCGCCTCGCGTTCCGGGCTGATCTTCGCGATGTGCGCCAACTGCATGGCGTCACCGATCACCAGAGCCCGCCGCGCGCGGAACAGCAGCGGCAGAACGTGCGGGATGGCGCACTGGCTGGCCTCGTCGATGACGACGAGGTCGAACAAAGCCGGGCCGGGTGGGAAACGCCGGGCGGAAAGGCTGGTCACCGCCCAGCCGGCCACTGCGGGCTGGGCCTTCTGCCCGTGGGCCCGGCCGAGGACTTCCCGTATGTCGGGCCAGTCGCTGCGGTCGCTGTCCCGTGCGCGGAGCAGGTCGAGGATGCGGCGACGCCCGGCCCGTGCGTGTGCCTGCACAGTGCTGGCGAGAAGGGTGCGCGACGCGGCATGCACAGCCGCCTCGGCGCCGTGCAGAGCTTTGGACAGATGTGTGTCATCGACGGAAGCCACCTGACGGTGCAGGTCACGCCAGTCGGCCTCGGCGGCGGCGAAGCCGGCGAGCGCGAGGCACCCTGCGACGTGATCACCGTCGTACGCGCCGAGGCCGTGCGTACGCAGAAAACGGGTGCGCCGCCAGCGCCCGAGGAACCACGCGCGGGCGAGGCGGCCCGCCTTCTCCTCCATCTCTTTCGGTTGCGTCGGCCCATTGAGTACCTGGTGCAGTTCGGTTACGGCAACACCGAGCTGCCTGGCGTGCTCCTCGCGGGCCTCACCGGCCTGGCGCAGCTGCCGTTCCGTGGTCGCGATATGCGCGAGAGCGTGCCGGTCACGGGCGAGCTGGTCGGCCGACACGTCGACCTCCACGGCGGCGGTGGCCACGTTGGGCGAGGGATCCGCCATGGTCCGCAACTCCTGCAGGGCGGCGATCTCGTGCTCCGCGTTGCTCGTCGCGTTCTTTCGGGCCGAGCCGGTGCGTACGACGCTGCCGGGGACCAGCCTGTCGCACCGACGCCAGACCTCGTCCACGGCCTCGTTGTTCGTGGACGCCACCAGGACAGTCTGCCCGTCGACGATGGCGGTGGCGACGAGATTGGCCACCAGCTGGCTCTTGCCGGTGCCGGGAGGACCCGTGGCAACGGTCAGGCGGCGGGTCATGGCAGAACGGATGACCTCGGCCTGGGCTTCGTTACAGGGCAGAGGCGTCACCAGGCGCTCCGGTTCCGTATCTGCCAGAGCCAGCGCACGTGCGCGCTGGGCGGCGTCGGGCGCGAGGGCGCCGAGGGCGGTCATCTGGATCTGGTCCGTCTGCTTTCCGATGTCCGTGAAGTCGTCGAGGAGCCGCTTCGTGAAGCCGGTTTCGGGAAGGGCCGTGAAGAGGACCGCGGCATTACGGGCACCGTGGCCGGGAGTGTGGACGTCGATACGGTCCGCAAGCTGGTCGGGGCGGAGTTCCTGCACGCACGGCAACTCGAAGTCCTCGGCCAGGAGATTGCGGGCCTCCACTGCCATACGGTCGTGCTGACCCCGGTGCCAGGAGGGCTGGAAGGTGTCCGCGAGCTGAGACGCTTGTTCCTCGCCGAGCCAGTCGACAGCGAGTCGTGGATGTGGCTGAACCGGGCCGTAGGGTTTCAGCCGCACCCCGCCCTCCCCTTGGACGATCTCGACGCGCCGTATGAGCAAGGGGGCGAACTTCGGATGCCGCCAGGAGCGACCGGTGCGCGGCCCCGTCAGGACCACGGCGGGATAGCCCGCCCAGAGCTCGGCGTCCTGCTCGGTCGCCGATTCGATGAGGGCGGCTGCCTCCTCGGGGAGGGCGACGCAGCCGTCGGCATCGACATCGCCCGAGAGGAAGCGTTCCGCCCCGGTCAGGCAGGCGTACGACGCGTTGTGATGCCCCACCTCCATCAGCGGCGTCTCGGTGTCACCGGCCAGGACGCACTCACGGTAGTAGTCCAGGAGGTCGGACCAGGTCGGCTGAGTTACCGCAGACTTCGCGGGGCCGGCTTGCGGCTGATCCGCGGCCTGACGTGGTCGGTGACTCAGCGGTTCGAGAATCGGGGCACGGCCGAGCGGAGAGGCGGCGATCACGATGCGGTCGTCGACACCGTGCGCCGAATGCACCGGTACCTGTCGGCCTCCTCGGGCCCGCATACGCCGGTTGACGTAGGCGAACAGGTCGTCCACCGACACTTCACTGCTGCCGTCCTTGCTGACCTTGCCCGTTCGGAGGGCTTCGATCACCTCGGCGGTGAATGCGGAAGGCTTCACGTCGGCGCCTTGACCGGCATCGGCGTACGAGTCCTCGCCGGCGCGCGAGGACGACAGGACGTAGACGCCCCGACTGGTCAGCAGGGCCGATTCGCCGGACTTGGCCACGGTGCCGTCCGGCTGCTGGTCGGAGGTGCGCAGGCCGACGGCGAAGCCACCGCTGCGACAGCAGTCGATCATCACCACCTTCTGCGGCGCGACGCACTGTTCCAGCAGCTCATTGACGAACCCGGCGCTGACACCGGTCTCGGCCACCCGGTCGAAGTCGGTGTCCCGGGCGACGACGTGGAACTCGCCGCCGTCCCTGACCCGTCTCACACCGTGCCCCGAGACGTACAGCAGTGCCAGTTCGTCCTCGTCGCACGCCGTGAGGAACTCGCCGATGGCCAGTCGCATGTCGTCGGCCGTGAGGTCGGTCTTCGTCTGGATGGAGACGAAGTTGCCGATATTTCGATGCCGCAGAACCTGAGCGAGCCCCCAGACATCCGCCTGTGTGGACGGCAGTGGCGCGAAGCGACCGTCGTCATGGTGCTCGGTGCCGATCAGCAGGGCGCGGCGTTTGTGCAGACGGGTCACGCTGCGCCGTCCTCCGGGCCCGGGCCCTCGCCAGTGGTGGCCCGGGCCAGGAACTCGTGGACCATCCGTTCCTGCGCCGCGTCCGGACGACCTGTGATCTTGACCGAGTTCTCCCCGTAAGACACCTCGACCTTGCGGTGCCGTTCCTTGGCACACCACTCTTTGATCAGGGTGATCAGCACTTGAGAGGCCGGACGGGCGACAGCGGTTGCCGTGGCCGCCCACAGCGCAACCTCGCCCACGCCCGCACCCTTGTGTCCAGGCTCGGCAGACGCTTCTTCGTCGGCGAAGCCGACGGCCAGGCCGTCTGCCGCCCGTAACGTGTCGTACAGGTCCCGGGTGAGGCGCTCTTGCCGAAGCGTGTCGCCGCCCGTGGGCACAACGAGTCGCCACTGGAATCCCCCGCCCTGCATGGGCTCTCCTTGCTGCCGTTCATCGCTTTTCTGCTCTGTGCACGTGACTTTGGCATGAGGTGCGCCTGCGGAGACAGTCGTGGAAGAGCGAGGGTGACGGCATTCGGCCAGACTCGCTCTTCCCCTCCGGTCGTCGTCCGCCGGTCAGCTCCGCTTCTTGGCCCGGCGCTTTCTGGGCGTCTCCGGCAGAAGGCTCATCGCCATGATTGAGCCGTCTTCACGTAGGGACACAGGTCCGTTCCAGTCGTCCTCGAACCGCGCGGAACGCCAGGACGCGCGCAGGGCGTGCGCCTCTCGCCGGTATTGCTCCACCCGGCCGTCCCGCAGGTGGCGGAAGAGGTTCTCGGCGAGTCCGGAGAACGTCTCGACCCGGGTGCCGTTCAGCCGGAACACATGGTCGGTGCCGACGAAGTTCACCCCGCCGATCTCGATTTCCACGTCCTGGACGATGCCGGTACCGGCATGGGTGAAGCCTTCGAAGTGCCGGCGGCCCTGCCGCTTCGTCAGGTACTGCGCGGTGAGTTCTCCGCCGCCGGTGAAGCCCGTCAACCCGGCAGCTCCCGCACGCGCGAGAGCACGCCGGAACCAGGCGTACTGGTCGGGCTGCACCTGGAATCCACTGACCCTCTGCTCTTCCCCGCCGTCAGGGTCCGGGACGCGGACGTCCGGGTAGATGTTCAGGTCGTCGAGTGCCCGATCGGCGTCCGCAGCCGGATCGTCGGGCGCGAAGGCCAACGCCCCGTCGCCGTTGGCCTGCAAGATGTGAACGGTGATGCCGCGCTGCCCGAGCAACTCGGTCGACGTCACCAGCACCGGCGTCTCGTTCCACGGGCCCACGTGCACCGCTTCCACCTGCGCCGAGGCGCTGGCCAGTTGGGTGTACACGTAGGGAGTCTTCCCATGCATCCCTTTACAGGCGAGGGGGACGACCTTCGACGGCTCGCCCGGCTTCCATGCCTCCAGGAAGAAGTTGGGCCGCTGCCGTACCCAGTCCCTGCGCCGCACGCCCTTGCCCACCAGTGCCCAGCCGGCCTGTAGCGCGATGTCGGCGTCCACGAGGGAAACGCTGTCCCGGACACCGTTTCCGGACTACGCGCTCGGCAACGGCGAGCGCGAAACCAATACCCAGCTCACCGGACTGAACGGTCTTGTAGTGCCGTCGCGGGTTCAGCCCCTCCTCGGACAGCTTCATGTACTTCCCGGAGCTGTCCTCCAACGCCTGGCAGTACTTCAGACACCCCCAGTGCTCGGCCAACCCGCGTCCCGCGCCCTGCCGGGAGAGTACGGTGGCACCCCCGAGGGCATGCAGAACCTCCCACGGCGTCACGGTGACCGACTGCCCTACCTCCACCGCGGGCACTCTCCGCAACTCCGGTTTGCGCCGAACCGGTTCCCGTCCGTCCTCCAGCCGCTCCGTGTCGTCCTTGGCCGCAGCGTCCGCCACGGCGCCGGCCAGAGCGGTGGTCGAGGCGACCTGCACGTGCCAGGGCTTCACCAGGTTTTCGAGTACGACTGACGTGTCCGTCACTGTGTGCTCCCCCTACGACATGCCGGATCTACACGGCAAAGGCGTGACGGTAGAAGGGGTACAAGGGGCGCATACAAGGGGGCATACCTGGCGTTGGCTCATATGGCACTAGAGGGCCAACGTGCGCTGGTCGGACGTGATGCCGGTGCACCTGCGGCTTTCTCTTACGAGGAGGAGTACCCGAAGCGCAGGCCGAAGAATAATAGGGGCTTGATCGCTTCCGGCTGTCGGAGACTGAGAGCTGCCGCTGTTACTCATGGCGGACAGGGCCGGCTCACGAGGAAGCGGTTCTGAACGATTACGCCGACCAACGATGCGGGATCATCAGGATGAAGCTTCTACCGGTGGGCGCACCATGTCACCGGGGTAACTGTAGTCCCCTGACATTTCGTCGGGTTCAGAGATGTATGAAAATCCGAGCTCAAGAGGATGTCTCACGTGGTGATCTGGCGAGTCTCTTGTAGCAGGTGAGGGCTGCGGCGAGGCCGAGGAAGGCGAGGAAGTGGCTGCCCTTGCGTTCGTACCGCACGGTGAGGCGGCGGTAGCCGAAGAGCCAGGCGATCGACCGCTCGATCTTCCAGCGGTGCCTGCCGAGGCGCTCGCCGGACTCGACGCCGGGGCGGGCGATCCGGGGGACGAGGTTGCGGTGGCGGAGCCAGTGCAGGTGTTCCGCGGAGTAGTACGCCTTGTCCGCGCGGATCTTCACAGGCCGCCTCCGGCGGGGTCCGCGCCGGGAGCGGACAGCGGGTATACCGAGGATCAGCGGCTTGAACGCCTGACTGTCGTGCAGGTTCGCACCGGACACCGCGACAGCCAGCGGCAGGCCCTGGGCCTCGGACAGCACGTGCAGTTTGCTGCCCTTCTTGCCGCGATCGACCGGATTCGGCCCGGTCGGCGAGCCCCCCTTTTCGCCCGCACCGACGCGGCATCGACGATCGCGGACGACCAGTCCAGCTCACCCCTGGCGCCGAGTTCATCCAGCACGGCCCGGTGCAGCCTGCGCCACAACCCGGCCTCGGTCCACACGGCGAACCGGCGGTGCGCGGTGGCCGGCGAAACACCGAACGACCCCGGCAGATACCGCCACGCGCACCCGCTCGTCAGCACGTACACCACGGCCGTGAACACCGCCCGCTCGTCCACCGGAGCCGTACCGCCACCCTGCGGACGGGACGTGAACCTCGGCAACAACGGAGCGGTCAGCTCCCACAGTTCGTCCGGCACAAGCCGACGCGACAGATCAGCACCCACGGAACAGCATCATGCCGCATCAGTGAACAACCACGTGAGACATCCTCTAAGACCGTGTCCTACGTGGTGAGGCGTCGTTGAACTCGACATGGGGCGGGGTACGTGAAGTTGAATTGTTCCGGACGGGTTGTGGGAGATCGCGAAGCCGCTGATCTCGCCGTCGAAGGTGCGGCCGCAGGGCGGCGGAACACAGGACACTCCTGATGAGACGCTGTTCGCCGCGATCATCTACGTCCTGGTGTCCGGCTGCGCCTGGCGTGCGTTGCCACCCTGCTTCGGGATATCGAAGTCGGCCGCCCATCGGCGGTTCCTCATCTGGTCGAGAGCCGGTGTCTGGGGCCGGCTGCACGAGGCCGTGCTGCATCGGCTCGACGACGCCGGCCTCCTCGACGTCACCCGCGTCGTCCTCGACACCGCCCACGTGAGGGCGAAAGAAGGGGCGAACACACAGGTCCGAGCCCCGTGGACCGGGCAAGCCGGGTTCCAAGATGCACATCCTGCCGGACACGAACGGACTGCCCCTCCTCGTTGGCGTCTCGGCCGGCAACACCCACGACAGCGAAGGGCTGAAGCCGATGGTGGAGGGTCACCAAACGAGACACGACCCCCACCGCGGCCGGTACTTCAAGCCTCAGCGCCTGCGCGCCGACAAAGCCTACGACCGGGCCGACCTGCGCAGATGGCTGCGAGGGAAGCGGATCGGCGTGCGCATCGCCCGCAAGGGCATCGAGGCCAGCGAGCGATCAGGGCACCGCCGCTGGGTGATCGAACGCACCATGTCGTGGCTGTCCGGCTACCGCCGCTTGAGTCCTCGCTACGAGCGAGATCCCCGCAACTACCTGGCCTTTCTCGGCCTCGCCGCCCTGTGCTGCTACAAACGACTCATCCGCCTCACCACGTAGGACACGGTATAAGGGTCGCCGACACGGCCTCTCCAGCAGGGGGAGGTGATCCTCCTCGTGTCCGGGAGTCCTTGATCACGGTTGGAAGCCGGTGTGCCGGCTCGTGCGCTTGCGGCGCCGGATCACCAATGTGACGAGGAGCAGGAGGACGAAGAGTACGACGATCACGGCCGGACCGGCGGTGTCCAGGGTGTCGGCAACGGCTCGCTGGACGGTGGCCGCCGTGTCGATGACGGGGTCGGTGGTGGTGGGGTTGCGCAGGGCGCGGATCTCGTACCAGCCGTAGTAGGCGACGTACGCGCCGACCAGGAGGAGCAGACCGCCGCCGAGCCGGGGGGCGATCGCGCCGAGGCGGCGCAGCCGGGTGACCGCGGTGGTGCGGGTGAGGGCGACGGTCAGGGAGGCAGCGCCGACGATCAGGCCCATCCCGGCGGCGTAGGCCGCGAACAGGGCGATGCCTTCCGCGGTGGAGCCGCTGCGGAAGGCGGAGACGACGATGGCGAGGAACGGGGCGATGGTGCAGCCGAGGGAGGCGGTGGCATACGCCATGCCGAACAGCGCCATCGAGGGCACGGAACGCGTGACGGCGGGGGCGCGGCGGAGTTTCGGGGCCAGGGTCGGCAGTTGGCGCCCGGCGAGGAGCCATGCTCCGGCCGTGGTGATGAGCAGGCCGAAAGCGATGGTGAACCAGGGCAGGTGCTCCTGGACCTGGCCGGCGACGGGCTGGATGACGAGTCCGAAGACGCCGAAGAAGGCGGCGAAGCCGGCGGTCATCGCAGCGGTGGCAGCGAGCGCCCGGCCGACGGCGACGGTGCGTCTGGGGCTGTCGTCGCCCAGGACGAGCAGGGAGAGGTAGGCGGGCAGCAGGGCGAAGCCGCACGGGTTGACGGCGGCGAGCATTCCGGCGCCGAGCGCGAGGGCGAGGGGCAGGTCGGCCATGGCGGGTTCAGCCGGTGAGGGCGGCGACCTTGTCCGCCAGTCCCTTGCCGCCGGGGAGCACGCCCTCGTAGACGGTCCTTCCGGTCTGGTCGAGGACCACGTAGAAGCTCTGCTGGGTGATCTCGAAACGCTTCCACACCTCGCCCTTCTCGTCGGACAGGTGGGGGAAGGAACCGGTGCCGGTGTCGGAGACGAACGCGCGCATGGCGGCGTTCTTGTCCAGGCCCGCGACACCGACGACGTTCGCCTTGCCCTGCTGGTCGGCGGCGACCTTTGCAGTCTCGGCAGCCTGGCCCTTGCACGTGGGGCACCAAGGCGCCCAGAACCACAGCACGGTGGGCTTGCCCGCGAGCGTCTTCGCGTCGAACGGCTTGCCGTCCACCGTGGTCGCGGAGAAGTTCAGCGCCTCGGGCACCTTCACACCCTGCGACCCGCTGCCGCTGTCGGGGGAGCCGACGGGCGACTGCGCGGGGGAAGACGCCTTCGAGGGGGAGGCGCCCACGTCGCCGGCGGACGCGGAGCCGTCGCCCGAGCCGCATGCGGTCAGGGTGAGAAGGGCGGCAGCGAGGACGGCCGGGAGGAGGATACGGGCACGCAAGGAGAACTCCTGTGAGGTCGGGACCGGTGGCGAGCGTAGTTCGTGGCGGCCCGAGCGGGCAGTGGGCCGGGACCTTACGGATGGGTGACGTCAGCCGGCGGCGTCCTTGAGCCGCTCGGCGTCGAGGACGGTGATGCGCCCGCGGGCCAGGCGGAGCAGGCCGTGTTCGGCGTATTCGCGCAAGACCTTGGTGCAGGTTTCGCGGGAGGTGCCGGCGAGGGCGGCGAGCTGTTCGTGGGTGAGGGCGATCTGCGGGTGGCGCCCCACCGGCCGCAAGGGGCCTGCCGGGGGCTGGGCGCTGGTCAGGGTGGTCAGCGTGGTGGCGACACGCTGGGCGACGGTTTTGAACACGCTGTCGGGCAGACGCTGTTCGAGGTCGGCCAGGCGGCGGCCGAGGATCGCGGTGATCCGGGCGGCGATCCGCGCGTCGGCCAGCAGCAGCCGGTTCACGTCCGTACGGCTCATCACGCACACGACGGTGTCGTCGAGGGCTTCGGCGTAGTTGTCGTACATGTGCTGTCCGAGCAGGACCATTTCGCCGAAGATGGTGCCCGGGGAGATGATCGCGGTGGTACCTGGTGGAGCGTCCGAGCCAGCCGGATCTGGGCTGCGCTGACGCCGCGGGAGCGGGCGATGGCGTGCGCCTCCGGGCTGTGCCCGGTGGTGGCGCCGGCGGTGCGCCGACGGTCGCGGGCTGCTCGACGACGCACTGCCTCACCACGTCGGGAACCACGGTGACGGCACGACGTCCTGAGCCGGGACCGTGTCCGCCCGGGAGATCTCCCGGGCGGACACGGCGCTCAGCCGCAGGCGGTGCCGTGCAGGGCGCAGGTGCTCGGCGGAAGGGTGTCGCCGGTGTGGGCGGTCGGCCTGGAAGCCGATGCAACGACGCCCGGGGTCCCGCCGCAGCCGGAGCCGGGGGCGGCCGTGCCGGCGGATGCGGCAGCCGTGCGGGAGGCCGTGGCCCGGGTGTTGTCGCTCCGGCCGTGGCCCAGTGCCGTGTCGCTCACGCGCGGGTCCACTTCTGGTTGGCCTGGCCGTTGCAGGTCCACAGCACCAGCGGGGTCCCGTTGGCGGTGTCGGCCCCGTTGGCGTCGAGGCACAGTCCGGAGTGGACGTTGCGGATCGAGCCGTCGGAGCCGACGGTCCACTTCTGGTTGTTCTGGCCGTTGCAGGGCCAGGTGATGACACGGGTGCCGTTGGTGGTGCCCTGGTTGTAGGCGTCCAGGCACTTGTCGCCGTAGACGCGGATCTCGCCGCCCGCCCATGTGGTCCACAGCTGGTTGGCGGCCGTGTGGCAGTCCCACAGCAGAGTCGCGGCGCCGGCGGCCGTGGAGGCGTTGTCCACGTCCACGCAGCGGCCGGACGCGTTGCCCCGCAGGCGTGAGGTGGTGGCGGCCAGCGGGCTGCCGCCGCTCACCCGGTACGCGGCGACGCCGTGCGCGGGGACGCTCGCCGAGATCTGCCCGGACGTGCTCGACGTGCCGCCGGTCCACAGGTCGGTGAGGGTGAACGGCCCTCCGCCCAGGCCGATCTGGGCAGCCGTCGTGGTGACCGTCGCCGCGCTCCCGCCCCGGTTGAACAGCCCCACCGCGACCGCACCGTCCGCCAGGGGCTTGGCGAACACCTCGATGTCGCCGTCGTCGCGCACCCTGCGGCCGCCCGCTCCCTGGGAGTCCTGGTTCACCGCCAGCAGGCGCGGGTTGCGCAGGATCGCGCTGACGTCGGCGGACATCGTGCGGATGTCGTTGCCGGCCATCAGCGGGGCACTCATCAGCGCCCACAGGGCGAAGTGGGAGCGGGACTCGGTCAGCGACAGGCCGGGGCGGCCGACGACCAGCATGTCGGGGTCGTTCCAGTGCCCCGGGCCGGACTGTGCGGCCAGCGGCGCGTTGACGTCCAGGACGTTGCCGACGCCCATCGGGTAGCTGTTGGTGATGCCGTTCTGCCAGATGTCGAGCAGGTCCTCGGTCGTCCGCCACAGGTCGGCGACCTCGCCCCAGTTGTACGTGGACCCCGTGATGGCGTGGAAGCTGTTGGGGTTGATGCTGTAGACGATCGGCCGACCGGTGGCGCGCAGGGCATCGCGCATCAGCTTGAACCGCGCGACCTGCTCGTCACGCGTGCCGCTCGAGGAACACCAGTCGTACTTGAGGTAGTCGACCCCCCACGAGGCGAACGTGGCGGCGTCCTGGACCTCGTGGCCCCTGCTGCCCGTGGAACCCGGGTACGTGCCCACGGTCTGCGCGCAGGTGCGCTCGCCCGGCACCTGGTAGATGCCGAACTTCAGGCCCTTGCTGTGGATGTAGTCCCCGAGGGCCTTCATCCCGCTCGGGAACTTCGTCGGGTTGGCCCGCAGGTTGCCCTGCGCGTCACGCTGCGGGTCGAACCAGCAGTCGTCGACCACCACGTACCGGTAGCCGGCGTCCCGCATGCCCGAGGACACCATCGCGTCGGCGGCCTGGCGGACCTGGGCCTCGGTGATCCCGCACCCGAAGCTGCTCCAGCTGTTCCACCCCAGCGGTGGGGTGAGCGCCGGACTGCCCGGCGCGGCCGTGGCGGTGGACTGCGCCGAGGCCGTCACGGACGCGGTCACCGTCAGCACGGCGGCCGTGAGGAGGCGGAACAGTCGTCCGCCTGATCGTCTGGGCACCGGGACTCCTTCGGCGGGGAAGAAAGGAGAGAAAAGAGTTCGAAATTTCGATCGCCGTTCGGAAACTTCGGATGCCCCACGGATACTAGAGAGGCGACCGACCATGTCAACACCGACTCCGCGCCAGACACTTCGAACCCTTCGCATCGGCGCACGACTCACGCGAGAAAGGGTTGACGGGGTACGCCAACCTCGCCTCTGCCCCGACGATGCACCACTCCGGGGCCCGCCCCTTCCGGACAGTGAGGAGTCAGGCGCTGGCCCGGACGGTCAGGCGGGTGGGGAGGACCAGCGGGGTGGGGTCCTGCCCGTTGACGAGCGCGACGAGCATGCGCGCCATCTCCCGTCCGAGAGCCTCCACAGGCTGATGGACGGTGGTGAGCGGTGGATCGGCGATCCGGGCGACCGTCAGGTCGTCGAAGCCGACCACGGCGACGTCGGCGGGGACCCGCCGGCCGGCCTCCCGCACGGTGCGCAGCGCTCCCGCCGCCATGTTGTCTTTGGCGGCGAACACTCCGTCCACGTCGGGGTGTTCGGCCAGCAGCGCGGTCATGGCTGCGGCTCCGCTGCGCTCCGTGAAGTCCCCCTCCAGCGGCGGGAACGGATCGAGACCGGCGCCCAGCATGGCGTCCCGGTAACCGCGGTACCGGGCGCGCCCGGCCTCGGTGTCCAGACGCCCGCAGATCACGGCCACGCGCCTCCGGCCGAGTGAGACCAGATGCTCGGTCGCCTCGCGCGCTCCGCCGACGTTGTCCACGTCCACGTACCACCGGGGAGCCGGACCGACCGGGCGCCCGCCGAACACGACGGGCATCTGCGCCTCATCGGCCATCCGGGTCAGCGGATCGTCCTCGCGCAGCGCCATCAGCATCACACCGTCCGCGCCCCTGGACCGCAGGAGCTCCTCGACCCGCTTGCGGCCTCGGTCGGAAGCGGCCAGGCACAGCATCAGATGCAGGTCCGCCTCGTCCAGGGCGGCCGACGCCCCCACGATCACCCGGGCGAAGAACGGATCGGCGAAGATCGACGGATCCTCTCCCGAGACGATCAGGGCGGCCGCTCCCGTCTGACGGGTGGCCAGCGCGCGGGCGGTCGGATTGGGTACGTAACCGAGTTGCCGCACGGCCCGTTCGACAGCCTCACGCTTGGCGCGGCTGACGTGCGGGGCGTTGTTGAGGGCGCGGGAGGCCACGGAGCGGGAAACACCGGCGCGTTCGGCCACCTCGTCGAGCGTCGGATGCCGACGCGGCGCTGCTTCTGCCATGGCTCGAAAGTCTTCCACAGGCGCGGAGCGCTCAGGGACGCAGCTATGGGACCGCTTCCAGTTCAGTGCCCCACGGGACCTATGCCACCTGTGAAAGTCCAATGTTGCGCCGACTATTGACACCCCAACCACTCACCCAGACGATTGGGACCGCTTCCAGTGGGAGCGCTCCCAAAGCGCACATCCTCTGAAACCGAGGTACTGTCTTGAGCCGCAGACTCCGCACCCTGATGGCAGCGCTCTGTGCTCTGCCGCTGGCGTTCGCCGCCGCACCGTCCGCCCACGCGGCCGACCCCACCACCATGACCCAGGGGTTCTACGTGGACCCCGACTCGAGCGCGAGGCGGTGGGCGGCCGCCAACCCCGGCGACGGCCGGGCCGCCGCGATCAACGCCTCCATCGCCAACACACCGATGGCCCGCTGGTTCGGTTCCTGGAGCGGCACCATCGGCACCGCGACAGGTGCCTACGTCGGCGCGGCGGACTCCCGGGACAAGCTGCCCATCCTCGTCGCCTACAACGTCTACCACCGTGACTACTGCGGCGGGCATTCCGCCGGCGGAGCCGCCTCGCCGTCCGCCTACGCCAGCTGGATCGCCCAGTTCGCCGGAGGCATCGCGGCCCGCCCGGCCGTCGTCATCCTCGAACCGGACTCCCTCGGAGACTACGGCTGCATGACCCAGGGCCAGATCGACGAACGCGAGGCCATGCTCACCGGTGCCCTCGCCGAGTTCAACCGCCAGGCCCCCAACACCTGGGTCTACATGGACGCCGGCAACCCGCGCTGGACCGACGCGGCGACCATGGCCCGGCGCCTCCACGAAGCCGGTCTCCGACAGGCCCACGGCTTCTCGCTCAACGTCTCCAACTACATCACCACCGCCGAGAACACCGCCTACGGCAGCGCCGTCAACAACGAACTGGCCGCCCGCTACGGCTACACCAAGCCGTTCGTCGTGGACACCAGCCGCAACGGCAACGGCTCCAACGGCCAGTGGTGCAACCCCTCCGGCCGCCGCATCGGCACGCCCACCCAGACGGGCGGAGGCGCCGAGATGCTCCTGTGGATCAAGACACCGGGCGAGTCCGACGGCAACTGCGGTGTCGGAACCGGCTCCACGGCCGGCCAGTTCCTCCCCGAGGTCGCCTACAAGATGATCTACGGCTACTGATCCAGGACTCCCGCCGCCCACAGGCGACCGGCAGTCCGCCGGGGCGGCGGGCATTCCCCCGGCCACCTCACCGGAGAGGGGCCGACGTGATCCCCCCTTTGAGGGCCTGGACATGCGATCCGTCCGCAGAGCAGTGCGCGACCGCGAGCGGGTGGGCGGGCTCCCGCACTCCGGTTCTGCTCAGGGGACATCCTCTCGGAGGCTCCGGCCGGTTACCGCTGCCCAGCCGCCGTCACCCCGGGCCGAGTTCGACCGTCGTCGTGACCCGGGTGACGGAGGGATTCCTCGGCGCAGAACCGAACCCGAAGCGCACGGGCGGCTCGACGGGTGCCTTCGCCCCGAGGTCCGCGCCCCCGTAGGCGGCCGAGACGGCACGGATCGGCAGCAGGTCCCGGGCGCCGTACCACTCCCGGCGGCCCTGCCCGGCGCTGCCGCGGG
>NZ_NEUB01000749.1 GCF_002910825.1 Streptomyces sp. SM1
CGGTCGGGTAGCGGGGACGCATTGCTGCGTCCCCGCCCCCTCAGAACCGTGCTTGCGCCTTCCAGCGCACACGGCTCAAGCGGGCCTATGGCCGCTCAGTTCGGTGCCATTCTTCCGGTCACCGGCGTGCAGCTGCCGGTGGCACAGAGTGTGTACAACTTCCAGATTGTCGAGGTGGTCGCTTCCACCCCGGCTGCGGTATTGCAGATGGTGCACATGAATTCCCCGGTATGAGGCCGTGAACCAACGGGCCCAATCGTTGACGTCATCAGGGTCGTACCCTGCGCCTTCGATCAGGTCCTGCCCGCATCTGGGGCACAGTCCCTTCTGTCGGGCTGCTAGCAAAAGAATCCGTTTGGATTCCACTCCTGGCATCCGCTTTCGGGCTCGTTTTCTCCAGTAGCTGTCCAGTTCCGCGTCGTCCTGGGAGGAGTCTCCCTTGACCATCACGTGCCGGACGATTCCGGTCCAGGCGAACTTGGGCAAGTATCCGGCTTTGGAGCCGAAGACCCACCTGTCCTCTCGACTTTTGTCGAACTTCCCCCAATACCGCTCCCGGAGCCAGCGGGGCGTCTTCCGTCGATTGCAGTAGATCGCCCACCTTCTCAAGGCGTGGTGCGTGAAGTCGTCCAGCTTCCTGAAAGTTTCCTTCGAGACAACGTGCCGATAGTAGATGGACCATCCTCGAACAAGAGGTCCGAGGGCGCCAGCCAGACGTTCGGCGGGTGCGCCCCGGTGTTGTCGGATGATGGTCCTTATCTTCTTCTTGACCCGTTGTACTGCATCCTTGCTCGGCTTGATGATCAGCTTCTGGTCGTAGCGCCTGACATTGAATCCGAGGAAGTCAAATCCATCAGCGAGATGGACGACACGCGTCTTTTCCTCGTTGAAAGAAAGCCCTCTCGGCTGGAGCCAGACAGCTAACTTCGTTTGCAGATCATGCGCCTCCGTCTCCGAGGCGCACAACACCACGAAGTCATCGGCGTACAGAACAAGAGCGGGGGGAACATGCCTTGTCCCTCTGGCGGGAACATTTGCGTTAATCGCGCCCCCCATCCCGTGCAGGGCCACATTGAGCAACAGAGGACTGACGACTCCGCCTTGCGGCGTGCCTTCGATCGTGTGTGCGTAAGTGCCCTGCTCCATGACCCCAGCACGCAACCATCCTCTGATCTGCTGCCGGCCCGGAAACAGGCCGATGGAGTCCATGAGGTAACTGTGGCTGATGCGGTCGAAGGCCGCCGACAGGTCCGCGTCGAGAACCCACAGCCGTTTTGCGGTCTTCTGGCAGGCTATCTGGAAGATGGCCCCGATCGCGTCAGCGCATCCGCGCCCCGGCCGGAACCCGTAGGTTCGACCGTCGAACCGCGCTTCCCATTCCGGCTCTAGAGCGTTCTTCACCCTCGCCTGATTTGCGCGGTCGCGTATGACAGGAATGCCCAACGGCCGGGTCTTCCCGTTTGCCTTCGGGATGTACACACGCTTGACGGGCTTTGCCGGGATGCCCGGTTCAGCGAGAGTCTTCCTCGCCAGAGCACCCCGATCTTTCGGAGTCAGCGCGACGACCCCATCGATACCCGCCGTCTTCTTTCCGGTGCTCTGCTGTGCCACCCGGCGAACACTTGTCAAGCTGTTCGCCTTGGATCGCAGCATGAGCTTTTGCAGGTTGCGCACCCGCTTCATGTCGCCGTTCCGTGCAGCCCTGTAGATCCTCTGGCGCAGCCGCTTTACGGATGCTTCTTCTGAGCGCCAATCGATACCGGCCCAGAATTCTGCGTCGCCCTCGGGTCCGTTCATCGGGAGGGCGCACTGCGACACCAAAGACATTGTCGCCCCTCCTCCTGTCTAACTTGCGCCTCGGTGCAAGGTTTTGCCCGTTGGCTCTACATGGCCTACCTGTCCCACGTCAGCGCTCTTTCAAGCCCAGCTACAAAACTGGTATCCGCCGAGTTATACCCGGAGGGGGAGAGTCCCCAAGACCCGAGCTTTCCTCTGGGCTTTCGCCCCAGCGGCATTCGCTTCTTGGGACATCCTGTTCCCGCACTGGAGTTCTGCCTTCGTTGCCTCCGGCTTACCGGCTGACCAGCCGGACCCGTACGGGGTTCCCGTGTTCCACTGCCAACAGTTACGTCCGGACAGGGCGCCCTCTCTAAACCGACTCCCACGGTGACCTACGCTGGAAACCAGAGGTTCCCTTGAGCCTCTTTCAATGCAGCTCGCGTCGTGTCGCACTTCTCAATGCAAGGAGTTCCCACCGCCGACCGCTTTGCCATTGACGCGGTGTTCCTCATGTCGGCTCGTAAGGACAAGGGTTCGCTTTCGCTCGCCCGCTCGGACTTCCCCTTCGCTTGTGGCGTGATGATGGCCCATCGTGCCCTTGAGCTTGACCACCTCGGCTCAGCACCCCCGCGTCACCGCAGACGCACCCGAGGCTGGGGACCGGCCATCGGTCACAGGCCGGGGCAGTCGACTCCTCTCCTTGCAACTACCACTGCATGACAGCGACTTCACGTCGCACTGAAAGCGCGAGGCTAGACGTCGATGGGCACGTAGGCGCCCCAGATCTCGCGCAGGGCGTTGCACACCTCGCCGACCGTCGCGCGGGCCCTGAGGGCGTCCTTCATCGGGTAGAGGACATTGTCCTCGCCCTCGGCGGCCTTCTTCAGCTCGGCCAGGGCCGCGTCGACCGCTGCCTGGTCGCGCCCGGCGCGCAGTTTCGCGAGGCGGTCCGCCTGCTGGGCCTCGATCGCCGGGTCCACGCGCAGCGGCTCGTAGGGCTCCTCCGCGTCCAGCTGGAAGCGGTTGACGCCGACCACGACCCGCTCGCCGGAGTCGGTCTCCTGGGCGATGCGGTAGGCGGAGCGCTCGATCTCGTTCTTCTGGAAGCCGTGCTCGATGGCGTTGACCGCGCCGCCGAGGTCCTCGACCTTCCGCATCAGCTCCAGCGCGGCCTCCTCGACGTCGTCGGTCATCTTCTCGATGACGTAGGAACCGGCGAACGGGTCGACGGTCGCGGTCACGTCCGTCTCGTAGGCGAGGACCTGCTGGGTGCGCAGGGCGAGCCGCGCGGACTTGTCGGTCGGGAGGGCGATCGCCTCGTCGAAGGAGTTGGTGTGCAGCGACTGGGTGCCGCCGAGCACCGCGCCCAGGCCCTGGACGGCGACCCGGACCAGGTTGACCTCCGGCTGCTGGGCGGTCAGCTGCACCCCGGCCGTCTGCGTGTGGAAGCGCAGCATCAGCGACTTGGGGTTCTTGGCGCCGAACTCCTCCTTCATCACCCGCGCCCAGATCCTGCGCGCGGCGCGGAACTTGGCGACCTCCTCCAGGATCGTCGTGCGGGCCACGAAGAAGAACGACAGGCGCGGGGCGAAGTCGTCGACGTCCATGCCGGCCGCGACCGCCGTACGGACGTACTCGATGCCGTCGGCGAGGGTGAACGCGATCTCCTGCGCGGGAGAGGCGCCCGCCTCGGCCATGTGGTAGCCGGAGATCGAGATCGTGTTCCACTTCGGGATCTCGGCCCGGCAGTACTTGAAGATGTCGGCGATCAGGCGGAGCGAGGGCTTCGGCGGGAAGATGTAGGTGCCCCGCGCGATGTACTCCTTCAGCACGTCGTTCTGGATCGTGCCGGTGAGCTTGTCGGCGCTCACGCCCTGCTCCTCGGCGACCAGTTGGTAGAGGAGCAGCAGGAGGGCGGCGGGCGCGTTGATCGTCATCGACGTGGAGACCCTGTCCAGCGGGATCCCGCCGAACAGCACCCGCATGTCGTCGACGGAGTCGATGGCGACGCCCACCTTGCCGACCTCGCCCGAGGCGATCGGGGCGTCGGAGTCGTGGCCCATCTGGGTGGGCAGGTCGAAGGCGACCGACAGGCCCATCGTGCCGTTGGCGAT
>NZ_NEUB01000750.1 GCF_002910825.1 Streptomyces sp. SM1
CGTGCTCTCCCGCCTCACGCGTCCCCAAGCCCTCGCCGTCCTGGCGGTGCCCGTCGCGGCCCTGCTGGCCACCGCCGCCCTCGCCCCGCTGCCCTTCTCCGTCGCGCAGCCCGGTATGACCGCGGACGTGCTCGGCGAGAACAAGGGGACGCAGGTCATCACGATCTCCGGCGCCCCCGTACGGGAGACCAGCGGGCAGCTGCGGATGACGACCATCGAGGCGACCTCCCCGGGCACCCGCGTAGGGCTCCCGGACGTGATCGACAGCTGGTTCAGCACCGACCAGGCGGTCATGCCCCGCGACGCCGTCTACCCCAGCGGTGACAACGTCAAGGAGATCGAGCAGTACAACCGGAAGCAGATGAAGGCGTCCCAGGACGAGGCGACCAGGGCCGCGCTGAACTACCTGAACCGTGACGACGACGGCATCGACGTCACCCTGAGGCTCGCCGACGTCGGCGGCCCCAGCGCCGGCCTGCTGTTCTCCCTCGGCATCGTCGACAAGCTGGACGGCGACGGCAGCGGCGGCGACCTCACCGGCGGCCGGGTCGTCGCCGGTACGGGCACGATCGACGAGAAGGGCACGGTCGGCGCGGTCGGCGGCGTCCCCCTGAAGACCCAGGCGGCCAAGCGTGACGGCGCCACCGTCTTCCTGGTCCCCGGGGCGGAGTGCGCCGACGCGCGGGCCGAACTCCCCGAGGGCCTGCGCCTGATCCCGGTCACCACCCTCGGGGGCGCCGTGGAGGCGCTGGTCAACCTGGAGAAGGGCACGGGCAGGGTCCCGAGCTGCTAGACAGCGCCCGGAGGCCTCCGCCCCGGTCAGTTCTCCTCGACGAACCCTTCCTCCACCATCCAGTCCAGCGCCACCTGGTGCGGGTCCTCCCCGTCGACGTCCACCTTCGCGTTCAGCGTCTGCGCCACGTTGTTGTCCAGCTTCTCGGTGACCGGGGCGAGGACCTCGGCGATGGCCGGCCACTTCTCGAAGGTGTCGGAGTTGACCGTCGGCGCCGCGTTGTAGTTGGGGAAGAACTTCCTGTCGTCCTCCATCACCACCAGGTTCATGGACTTGATGCGCCCGTCGGTGGTGAAGACCTCGCCGTAGGTGCAGGCGCCCTTGGCCGCCTGGGTGTAGATGATCCCGGTGTCCATCTGCGTGACGTTGCCCGCCGGGATGTTCATGCCGTACGTCTTCTCCATCCCGGGCAGCCCGTCCGCGCGGTTGGCGAACTCGCCCTCCACGCACAGCGTCACCGCGCCCGGGTCGGACTTCGCCAGCGCGGCCACGTCGGAGAGGGTCCGCGTGCCGTACTTCTCGAAGTTAGCCTGGCTCATGGCGAGGGCGTAGGTGTTGTTCAGCTCCGACGGCTCCAGCCAGGTCACCCCGTTCTTCACGTCCGCGTCCCGCACCGCCAGCCACTGCTCGCGCGGATCGGGGATCGGCTTGCTGTTGCCCTGGTACGTGATCCACGCCGTGCCCGTGTACTCGAACCCGGCGTCCGCCTCGCCCCTGACCACGGCCTCCCGGGAGCCGACCGAGCCCTGGATGCCGGTCCGGTCGACGACCTCCGCGCCGGCCGCCTGGAAGGCGATGCCCATGATCGCCCCGAGGATCAGCTGCTCGGTGAACTCCTTGGAGGTGACCGTGAGTTTCGCGCCCTCCAGCGGTTCACCCCGGCCGATCGAGCCGGGTCCCACGTCGTCGACCATGGGTGAACCGCTGGTCAGGCCGCAGCCCGAGGCCGTCAGCAGCAGCGCCCCGGCCAGCAGCGCACGCAGACGAGGCAGCGGACGCGGGAACGGACGCGGGAACGGACGCGGGAACGGGCGGGTAGGCGGACGGGACAGTGGACGGGGGAACGGGCGCGTACGCCGGACCGGACGGCTCATTGCCCCGCCTCCAGACCCCGGGGCCGCAGCAGCAGTTCCGCCAGCGAGGCCAGCCAGTCGACCAGCAGCGCGAGCGCCACCGTGAGGATCGAGCCCACCATCAGCACCGGCATCCGCTGACTGGTGATCCCGGTGGTGATCAGCACGCCCAGCCCGCCGCCCCCGCCGAACGTCGCCAGGGTCGCCGTACCGACGTTCAGGACGAGCGCCGTACGCACCCCCGCGAGGACGAGCGGAACGGCCAGCGGCAGCTCCACGCGCGTGAGCACGCCCAGCGGGGACATGCCGATCCCGCGTGCCGCCTCCAGCAGCGTCGGGTCGTTGGCCTTCAGCCCGGCGATGGTGTTGGACAGCACCGGCAGCACGGCGTAGGCGATGATGCCGATCAGGGCGGCCCTGCGGCCGATGCCCAGCCAGATCACCAGCAGCGCCAGCAGACCGATCGCCGGGGTGGCCTGGCCCATGTTGGCGAACGCCATCGCGGCCGGAGTGGCCCCGCGGAACCTCGGACGGGTCAGCAGGATGCCCAGCGGGATCGCGATGATCAGCACGAAGAACGTGGAGATCGCGGTGAGTTCGATGTGCTGCCACAGCGCCTTGGAGACCTGCCCGTCCGACAGCGCGTTCCGGGTGAGCGCGTCGAGGTCCGCCTGCTCGAACCACAGCCAGGTCGCGAGCAGTACGGCGATCAGCACCGCCGGCAGGAACGTCAGCTTCTGCCAGGTCATCCGGGGCCGCCCGGCCGCCCGGGGCGGGGGAGTGTCCTCGGTGTGGTCGTCGGACGAGCCGCCGCCCTCGTCCCGGAAGGCCAGCCCCTTCACCTCGTGCTCGCCCTCGGGCCGGCGCCCGGAAGAGGTCCTCACGCCTTCGCCGCCCCTCCGAAGCCCTCCTGCTCGGCGTGCGTCTGCGAGGCCCGCTGCTCCTGCAGGTCGGCCTGCGTCTCCCGCGCCTCCAGCCGGTCCGCCTCCAGCAGTTCGTGTACGGAGTTCATCAGCGTCTCCACGTCCACGACACCCTCGTACGCGCCGCGCCGCCCGGTGACCGGAACCCGGCCGGTGTTGTCGGTCAGGACCGCCTCCAGCGCGTCCCGCAGGGTCGCGTCCTGGGTCACCGTGTCGTGCACCAGCGCGCCCGCCCGGGCCAGCGAGCCCTTGGCGCGCATCATGTCGCCGCGCCGCAGCCACTTGTAGGGGCGGCCCCGCTTGTCGAGCACCAGCACCTCGTTGGTGCCGCCGGAGCGGAGCCTGGCGAAGATCTCCTGGAGCGGGTCGTCGACGCTCACCGTCGGGTAGCCGGTGATCCCCACGTCCCGCACCCGGGTCAGGTTGAGCCGCTTCAGCGCCGCGCCCGCCCCGACGAAACCCGACACGAAGTCGTCGGCGGGGTTGGTGAGGATCGCCTCGGGGGTGTCGAACTGGGCGATGTGGGAGCGTTCGCGCAGCACCGCGATCCGGTCGCCGAGCTTGATCGCCTCGTCGAAGTCGTGGGTGACGAAGACGATCGTCTTGTGCAGCTCCCGCTGGAGCCGGATCAGCTCGTCCTGGAGGTGGTCCCGGGTGATCGGGTCCACCGCCCCGAACGGCTCGTCCATCAGCAGCACCGGCGGATCCGCCGCCAGCGCCCGCGCGACGCCCACCCGCTGCTGCTGACCGCCGGACAGCTGACGCGGGTAGCGGCCGTGGAACTCGGCCGGGTCCAGACCGACCAGGTCCAGCATCTCCTCGACCCGCGTCCGCACCCGGGCGGCCGGCCAGCGCAGCATCCTCGGCACCAGGGCGACGTTCTGCGCCACCGTCATGTGCGGGAACAGTCCGCTCGCCTGGATCGCGTACCCGATCTTCCGGCGCAGCCGCACCGGGTCCATGTCGGTGACGTCCTCGCCGCCGATGCGGATCCGGCCGCCCGTCGGCTCGATCAGCCGGTTGATCATCTTCAGGAGGGTGGACTTCCCGCAGCCCGACGGGCCGACGAGGATGACCGTCTCGCCCTCCTTGATCTCCATGGTGACGTTGTCGACGGCCGGCAGCGCACTGCCCGGGTACCGCTTGGTCAGCCCCTCCAGTTCGATGGTGGCGCCGACCGTCCGGGACGGTGTCCCGGACGTACCGGGACCGGGTACGGAATCGGCGACGGAACTAGGCACGGATCCCCCTGGGAATGGTCAGCCGGCCGATCAGCACGTACGCGGCGTCGAACAGCAGAGCGAGGACGATGATGCCGAGCGTGCCCGCCAGTACCTGGTTCAGCGCGTTCGAGCTGCCCAGCGAGGCGATCCCGCGGAAGATCAGATTGCCCAGGCCGGGACCGGAGGCGAAGGCGGCGATGGCCGCGATGCCCATCAGCATCTGGGTCGAGACCCGGATCCCGGTCAGGATCGGCGGCCAGGCCAGCGGCAGCTCCACCCGCGCCAGCCGGGCCAGGCGCGACATCCCGATCCCCTTGGCCGCGTCCACCAGCGACGGATCGACCCCGCGCAGGCCCACGATCGCGTTCCGCACGATCGGCAGCAGCCCGTACAGCGTCAGCGCGATCACCGTCGGCGGCACCCCGAGCCCCACCACGGGGATCAGCAGACCGATCATGGCCAGTGCGGGAATGGTGAGCAGGGTCGCGGTGGCGGTCGTGGCGAGGTTGCCCGCCCACTCGCTGCGATAGGTGACCACCCCGATCAGCACACCGAGCAGCGTCGCCACCACCATGCACTGGAACACCACACTGGCGTGCTGGTAGGCGTCGACGAGGATCTGCTGATGCCGGCTCCCCAGGTACTCCCAGAAGTTCACAACGGCTCACCCCAGCTCGGCCAGGTCGGGTCACTCGCCGAGCGCGGCCTGCTCCACCAGCGGGATGATCCGCAGCGGAACGGGATTCTCCATGACGATCGCCGTGGAGGCCCGGACGATGCCATCAAATCCGACCACGCGGTCGATCACCCGTTGGAGATCGGCGTTGGAGCGTGCCACCAGCCGGCACATCATGTCCCCGGTGCCGGTCGTGGTGTGCAGCTCCAGCACCTCCGGCACACCCGTCAAGTGCGCCCGTACATCGGCCCCTTGACCCTGCCGGATCTGCAGCGTGGCGAACGCCGTGACCGGGTAGCCGAGGGCCGCCGGATCCACCTCGGGACCGAACCCGCGGATGACTCCGTTCGACTGAAGCCGGTCGAGGCGGGCCTGCACCGTCCCGCGGGCCACCCCGAGCCGGCGGGACATCTCCAGCACCCCGATCCGCGGCTCACGCGCCAGGAGCAGGATGATCCGCCCGTCCAGATGATCGATCGCCATACCGGCCTCCCCGATGGTCATCCTGTACAGAAAGCCCGAGCAGGCGGGCATCCGTCTGAACACATTGCCCAGTGAACAGGCAAACTATTGCGCACCTTGCAGAGCTGGCCCACCCTGCCCCTATGACGCAGACCACAGACCACACTCCCGAAGCGACCGCCCGGCAGGCCGACCCCTTCCCGGTCAAGGGAATGGACGCGGTCGTCTTCGCCGTGGGCAACGCCAAGCAGGCGGCGCACTACTACTCCACCGCCTTCGGCATGAAGCTGGTCGCCTACTCCGGACCGGAGAACGGCAACCGCGAGACCGCCGCCTACGTCCTCGAGAGCGGCTCCGCCCGCTTCGTCCTCACGTCGGTGATCAAGCAGTCCACCGAGTGGGGCGCCTTCCTCAGCGACCACGTGGCCGCGCACGGCGACGGTGTCGTCGACCTCGCCATCGAGGTCCCGGACGCGCGCGCCGCGTACGCCTACGCCGTCGAGCACGGCGCCCGCTCCGTCGCCGAGCCGTACGAGCTGAAGGACGAGCACGGCACCGTCGTCCTGGCCTCGATCGCCACGTACGGCAGGACCCGCCACACGCTGGTCGAGCGCGGCGGCTACGACGGCCCCTACCTGCCGGGCTACGTCGCCGCCGACCCGATCGTCGAGCCCCCGGCCTGGGGGCACCTCCCGGCCGAAGGCTGGGGGAGGTCCTTCCAGGCCATCGACCACTGCGTCGGCAACGTCGAGCTCGGCCGGATGAACGAGTGGGTCGAGTTCTACAACAAGGTCATGGGCTTCACGAACATGAAGGAGTTCGTGGGCGACGACATCGCGACCGAGTACAGCGCGCTGATGTCGAAGGTGGTCGCCGACGGCACGCTCAAGGTCAAGTTCCCGATCAACGAGCCCGCCATCGCGAAGAAGAAGTCGCAGATCGACGAGTACCTGGAGTTCTACGGCGGTGCGGGCGTGCAGCACATCGCGCTGAACACCAACGACATCGTGCAGACGGTGCGGCAGATGCGCGCGGCCGGCGTCCGGTTCCTGGACACCCCCGACTCGTACTACGACACCCTCGGCGAGTGGGCCGGTGAGACGCGGGTGCCGGTCGACACGCTGCGTGAGCTGAAGATCCTCGTGGACCGGGACGAGGACGGGTACCTGCTGCAGATCTTCACCAAGCCGGTCCAGGACCGTCCGACGGTGTTCTTCGAACTCATCGAACGGCATGGCTCGATGGGCTTCGGCAAGGGCAACTTCAAGGCGCTGTTCGAGGCGATCGAACGCGAACAGGAGAAGCGCGGCAACCTGTAACCCCGCGAACACCCCCGCCGCCCTCACGGCCAGCACACCCGCACCCCCTGCGGGCAGCACACCCCGACCCCCTGCGGGCAGCGCTCCCGCACCCGCTGCGGGCAGTCGTGCCGCTGGGGCGGCACGGGTGGGCGCAGCGGCACCCCGCTGACGCCGGGCTGTGCCACCTCCCCCGGCCGGCACGAACAGGGGGCACCCCCCCCAGCAGCGGCTG
>NZ_NEUB01000751.1:0-6077 GCF_002910825.1 Streptomyces sp. SM1
GTCACCGAGGACGAGTTCGCCGAGCCGGTCCGGTACGAGCAGCAGCGCCGCGCCCCACGACAGCGCGCCGAGGGCCTGCCCGCCGCCGAGGAGGAGACAGAACGTGCCGAGCCGCCGCGGCGCGTGGCGCAGCACCCGCGCCGCCTCGGCGACGGTGACCAGCGACAGCCCCATCAGCACGGCGAGGAAGGGCCCGAGCAGGAGTTCGGCGCCCCGGATCTCCCCCACCGCGCCGACCCCGACGATCGCGCCGAGTCCGTACGCCCGCAGTTGACTCGCGCCGCTGACACCGACGTTCTCGACCAGGTAGCGGTAGCCGAGGTCGCGGTGGTCGCGATGCCACTCGCGGACTCCGGCCGGCCGGGGCCGGATGCCGGACTGGAGGCAGCCGTACCCCGCGGCCACCGCGGCGGACCCGCCCCAGGCGAGCAGGAACGCGGTCACGGTGCCCACGTGGGCCGCCACCACCATGGCCGGGACGAGCGCGACGCCCCACACGACGTCGTTGACGAACGCCTTGCGGCCGTCGCCGGCGGCGAAGAACGCGTACCGCCAGGCGTCCTGCAGCAGCAGCCCCGGCAGCATGACGCCGAGGCCGGCGAACGCGGTCCCCAGATCACCGCCGATACCCAGCCCGGCGACCAGACAGACCGTGCCGATGACGGCACCGACCCCGAGCGAGGTACCCGACGACCGGGCCACCGCCGTACGCCAGGACGCCTCCGGCACGCCGCTGAAGCGCACCACGAGCGGGTCGGTGGCCAGCCCGCGCGAGACGTTGAGCACCACGCCGTAGGTCACCCACGCCAGGCTGAACACGCCGAACGCGGTCAGCCCGAGCGAGCGCGCCACGTAGATGCCCACCGCGAAGTTGGACAGGCTGGAGGCCGCCTGGTCGGCCAGTCCCCAGGACAGCCGCCCGGCGACGGCCCGCCGGGCGGACCGGGCCGGCTTCGTCGTCTCCCCCTCGGTGGTCATCGGCGTCACGCCTTGAGCAGCCCGGCGCCGTGCAGGGCCCCGGCCGCGTCGGCGACGGTGTCGAACGGCAGCCCGGACCGCTCGGTGACGTCCAGCAGACTGTGCTCCCCGTCGGAGAGACTCAGCACCCAGAGCATGGCCATCTGTGCCTGCTGGGCGTCGCTGCGGCCCCCGAGCGAGTCGTAGAGCCCCCGCCGGCCCAACTGCGGTTCGCCGTACGGGCTGAGGTTGACGTACCGCCGGTTGCGGTCGAGCAGGGCGAACGCCTCGCGGCAGACGGCGAGGGTGTCCGCCATCGCCTCGGGGGAGACGAAGCCCGGGTTGTCCGCCGAGGTGTGGTACTCGGGGTATCCGGCGTACGGGGTCCGGCTGAGCGAGCCCACGCCGAGGTCGAAACCGGGTGAGCAGTACTGCCGCTCGTCGTAGCCGTACGGGGTGAACTCGGTGATGCGGTGCGGGCGTTCGGAGGCGGCCAGCACGTGTCGCAGTACCCGGTCGATCTCCGCGTCACCGCGCCTGCTCTGCTTGTAGGTCAGGTGGCCCGGGTCACCGGCGCAGGCCAGCACCAGGCCGTGCCTGACCCGTTCCACCCGCTCCGCGTTGCGGGCCAGCCAGGTGATCGCGCCGATGGTGCCGGGGGCGAAGATAAAACGGTAGGTGTAGTACGGCGTCCGCTCCGCCAGCGCCCGGGCCAGGAACACCGCCACCGCGACGCCGGCCAGGTTGTCGTTGGCCAGCGAGGGGTGGCAGACGTGGCAGGAGACGATCACCTCGTCGGGGACCTGTCCGGGGACCACGTGCTCGGCGTAGGTGAGGTGGCCGTCGGCGAGCGTGGAGTCGATCCGCACCTCGTACTCGCCGTCCGGCAGCGCGTCCAGCGTCTCCTGGGCCAGGCAGAATCCCCACTCCGGCTTGTAGTAACTCGTGCGGTACGGCACCCAGGACGGATGGTCCGGCAGGGTGTGCAGATGCGGGCGCAGCTCGGCCAGCGGCATGGTCGCGGACACCGGCACGCTGTAGCCGAGCACGTGCAGACTGGACGCGGCGAAGTCGACGACCCGCCGGCCGGAGGCGTCGGCGACGTACGCGTCGCGGATGTTCCACTCCTGCGGCACCGTCCAGTCGAGCACCTGGGTCCCGGTCGGCACCTCGTGCACCCGCAGCGGGATGTACTCGCCGACGATGTCCAGCGTGGCCCGCACACCGTCGCCGGTGATGCTCCGGCACAGCGGGTACAGCCGCTCCACCAGCGCGTGCATCTCCTCGCCGGAGCCGGAGCCGGAGCCGGAGCCGGAGCCGGAGCCGGAGCCGGAGCCGGAGTTGGAGCCGGAGCGCGAGCCCGAGCCCGAGCCGGAACCCGAGCCCGAGCCGGGGTTGGGCCCGGTCACCGGCGCCACCGCAGGGTGTCGTCGACGTCCTTGGCGTCGGAGGCCGCGCGCAGCACGGCGAGGCGGGTGAAGCGCTGCTCGAAGTCCTCCCGCGTCAGCCCGTGTTCCCGGTAGGCGTCGGCGAGTTCGAGCGCGCCCCGCTTCACCGTCCACTCGCAGCCGAAGCCGGGTATCGCGGCCCGGAACCGCGAGAAGTCCACCCGGTAGGAACGCGGATCGGCGCCGGTCTCCCCGGTGATCACCACCTCGGAGCCGGTCACCGCCTCGGCGACCTGCCCGGCGATCTGCGCGACCGTGACGTTGTTGATCTCGCTGCCGATGTTGAACGCCCGGTCGTGCACCGCCACCCGGGGCGCGGTCAGCGCGGCGGCGAAGGCACGGGCGATGTCGGCGGCGTGCACCAGCGGGCGCCAGGGGGTGCCGTCGGAGAGCACGAGGACCTCGCCGGACAGCAGCGCGTGGCCCACCAGGTTGTTCAGCACGATGTCGGCGCGCAGCCGGGGCGAGAATCCGAACGCGGTGGCGTTGCGCATGTACACCGGGCTGAAGTCGCCGTCGGCCAGCGCGTGCAGGTCGTCCTCCACCCGCACCTTGGACTCCGCGTACGGCGTCACCGGGCGCAGCGGTGCGTCCTCGCCGACCAGCTCGTCCCCGCCGGCGGCACCGTAGACCGAGCAGGTCGACGCGTACAGGAAGCGCTGGACCCCGGCGTCCCTGGCCAGCCTGGCCAGCCGCACGGACGCGTGGTGGTTGATGTCATAGGTGAGTTCGGGGGCCAGCGACCCCAGGGGATCGTTGGACAGCGCGGCCAGGTGGATCACGGCGTCCACCCCGGCCACGTGTTCGGCGGTGATGTCGCGCAGGTCCACCCGGTGCCCCGGCGGATCCGCGGGCGCAGGGCCCAGCACGCAGTCGGCGAACAGTCCGGCGTCCAGGCCGACGACCTCGTGTCCGGCGGCGGTGAGCACCGGGGCCATCACGGTGCCCAGGTAGCCCTGGTGTCCGGTCAGCAGTACGCGCAAGGTTCAATCCCCCAGGTCGAGAGTGAGTTTGGTGACGGCGAACGCCTCGGCGTAGCGCTCGTGGCATTCGATGCCGCGGATCCGGGCCAGACCGAGGAACGCCTCCCGGTCGTACCAGGGCCGGTGCCGCTGCGAGGGGTAGTGCTCCTGCAGCAGCCGCACCTTCTGCTCGGCGGTCCGCGGTGACAGCGGCTGGTACGCGGTGGGACGGCCGAGATCGCCGTCCCACTTGACGATCTCGTAGCCGAGGACGAGGTGGTCACGGAACGCGGTGGGTATCAGCCGCGCCAGGCCGCGGTGGTCCTGGTGCGCGTCCTCGGCGCGCGGGGCCAGGACGAGGTCCGGCTCGGTCCGCCCGCGCAGCTCCTCGACGGCGGACTTGGCCTCCTCCCAGTGCGCCGGTATCCGGCCGTCCGGCAGTTTGTGGACGGTCAGCCGCAGGTCGGCGCCCGGGCAGAAGGCGGTGAGCGCGGCCTGCTCCTCCCGCTCCCGCTCGCCCCCGCCGCCGGAGAGCACCAGCGCGTCGACACGGATGCCCGGCCGCGCTCGGCACAGCGTCAGCAGCGTGCCGCCGGCGCCGATGGCGATGTCGTCGCAGTGCGCGCCCACCGCGACGATCCGGTCCGGGCCGCCGGTGCCGAGCCGGATCACGCGCTCACCCCCGCGCCGTCCCGTTCCCACACGGCCCACGGGCGGTCGCCCCGTGCGTAGGCCCCGTCGAGCGCGGCCCGCTCCTTCACGGTGTCGGTCGGCTTCCAGAAGCCGCGGTGCTGGTGCGCCACCAGCCGCCCCCGCTTGGCCAGTTGGGCGCACCCGTCGGCGACCAGATCCCCGCCCTCCGGGATGTGGTCGAACACCTCCTGGCGCAGGACGAAGTAGCCGCCGTTCTCCCACAGCGGCAGTTCGCTCACCGGGGTGATGCCGCCCACCAGACCGTCCTCGCCCAGGTCCACGCAGTGGAACGAGGACTGCGGCGGCACCACCATCATCGACGCACCGGCGTCGCGCCGCGCGAACCGGTCGATCATCTCCGGCAGCGGGGCGTCGGTGAGCACGTCCGCGTAGTTGGCGAGGAACATCTCGTCGCCGTCCAGATGGTCGCGCACCCGGCGCAGCCGCTCCCCGATCGGCGACTCGATGCCGGTCTGCGCGAACGTGATCGTCCAGTCCGAGATGTCGGTGGACAGCAGCTCCGTCCGCCCGCCCCGCAGGACGAAGTCGTTGGACGTGGTCTCCTCGTAGTGGAGGAAGAAGTCCTTGATGTGGTGCGCCCCGTACCCGAGGCACAGGATGAACTCGGTGTGCCCGTAGTAGGCGTAGTAGCGCATGACGTGCCAGATCAGCGGGCGCGGTCCGACCATGGCCATGGGCTTGGGCACGTCGTCGGACGTGCCGTTGCGCATCCGCAGCCCGTAACCGCCGCAGAACAGTACGACCTTCATCGCTCGACCTCGACAATGCTCAGTTCCGGTATGGGGAAGACCAGGCGGCCGCCCCACTCGTGCACGAAGGACAACTGCACGGTCAGTTCGGCCCGCAGGTTCCACGGGAGGACGAGGACGTAGTCCGGCCGGTCCTCGGCTATCCGCTCGGGCGGCAGGATCGGGATGCGGGTGCCCGGGGTGAACCTGCCGTGCTTGTACGGGTTGCGGTCGACCGTGTACGCGAGCAGGTCGGGCCGGATGCCGCAGTGGTTGAGCAGGGTGTTGCCCTTGCCCGGCGCCCCGTAGCCGACGACCGTCTCACCGCGCTCGGCCGCCTCGATGAGGAACCGCAGCAGGTCCCGGCGCACCTTGGCCACCCGGGCGGAGAACTCGGTGTACCCGGACAGCTCCTGGAGTCCCGCGGCCTTCTCCCGGTCCAGTACGTCGGCGACCCTCCGGGACGGTTCGCCGGCCACCTCCGCCGGGCGGGCCCACAGCCGGATCGAACCGCCGTGCGTGGTCAGCAACTCCACGTCCACGAGCGTGAGTCCGCCGCTCGCCAGCGCCCGGGCGGCGGACGCGACCGTGTAGTACTGGAAGTGCTCGTGGTAGATCGTGTCGTACTGGTTCTCCTCGATCAGGGTCAGCAGGTGCTGCACCTCGACGGAGACCCAGCCGTCGTCGGCGACGAGGGCGCGCAGGCCGCGGGTGAACCCGACCACGTCGGGGATGTGCGCGTACACGTTGTTGGCCACGACCAGGTCCGCCGGGCCGTGTTCGGCGCGGACGGCGGAGCCCGTGTCCGGGTCCAGGAACGCCGTGTGCGTGGGCACACCCGCCTCACGTGCCGCCGCGCCGACGTTCACCGACGGCTCGATGCCGAGGCAGCGGATCCCGCGGTCCACCACGTGCCGCAGCAGGTAGCCGTCGTTGCTCGCGACCTCCACCACGAAGGAGCCGGCGCCGAGTCCCAGCCGCGCCTCGGCGCCGTCGACGAACGCGCGCGCGTGCTCCACCCAGGAGGTCGAGAAGGAGGAGAAGTACGCGTACTGCGTGAACGTCTCCTCCGGCGTGATCAGCGGAGGGATCTGCGCGAGCCAGCAGTCGGTGCACACCCGCAGGTGCAGCGGGTACGCCGGTTCCGGCAGGTCCAGTCGGTCCGCGGCGAGGAAGCTCTCGCACGGCGGAGTCGCCCCCAGGTCGACGACGCTCTCGAGCGCCCCCGATCCGCAGAGTCGGCATCGTGTCATCTACGTCCCCCATCC
>NZ_NEUB01000751.1:6103-10013 GCF_002910825.1 Streptomyces sp. SM1
GAGCCAGTGTGTCCGTCCCCCGGCGGCGGGCCGTCCCCGCCGCCGGACCGTCCCGCGATCGCGGTGCGGTACCCCTCCTCCAGACGCTCCAGCCCGACGGCCGGGCTGAAGCCCTGCTCGTACCGGCGCCGGGCCGCCTCGCCCATCTCCCGGCCCACCGCCGGCCCGGCCGTGATCCGGCGCAGGCAGGAGGCGAGCGAGGCGGCGTCGTTCGGCCGGTGCAGCAGCCCGGTCCCGCCGTCCTCGACGAGTTCGGTGAAGGCGCCGTGACCGGCGGCGACGGCCGGGACCCCGGCCGCCATCGCCTCCACGACCACCAGGCCGAACGCCTCCAGCCACGTGGAGGGAGCGACCACGGCGACCGACCGCGCGACGGCCCGCAGGCACTGCTCCCGGTCGTACAGGCCCGCGTACCGCACGTCGTCCCGGCCCGCCGCCCAGGCGGCGACCTCCCGTTCCATCGGTCCCGCGCCGGCGATCACCAGCGGCACGCCCACGCCGCCGCCGGCGGCGATCTCGTCCCACGCGGTCATCAGCAGCGACACGCCCTTGGCCTCCGCGAGGCGGCCGAGGAACAGCAGATGCTCGCCGTCGCCCGTCCGGCGGATCTCCGGTTCGGGCACGAAGTTGTGCTTCACCGCCAGCCGTTCGGCCGGCATCCCGCCCTCCACCAGGATGTCGCGCTGTGCCGCCGAGATGCAGAAGAACCGCTCCACGCCGGACCACCACCGCCGCCGGTTGACCGCCAGGCTCACCGCGAGCGGCACCGTCGCCGGCCGGGAGCCCCGGTAGCAGCCGTGCCGGACGGCGGGCAGCGGTGACGCCCCCACGCACTCGGTGCACGGCCGGCCGGCCCGCTGCAGTGTGCCGGGCGGACAGACCTGGGTGTAGTTGTGCAGCGTGGCGACGGCGGGCACCCCGGCGTCGGCACAGGCGGCCAGCACCGCCGGTGACAGCAGCGGGAAGACGTTGTGGATGTGCACCACGTCCGGCCGTTCGTCGCGCAGCCGGGCGGTGAGCTCCCTGCGGACCGCCGGGTTCCACGGCACCAGGAGCGGCACCGCGGCCTTGCCGGGCAGGGACCGGCCGGCGATGTCGTCGCTGCGCCGCTCGAACACCTCGACCCGGTGGCCGGCCCCGCGCAGCAGCTCCACCTCCCGGTCGACGACCGTGTTCTCCCCGCTCGGCTGCTCCGAGCGGTAGCGGTTGTGCACCACGAGGACCCGCATGCTCAGGTCACCTCCGTTGTCCGGGCCCATCGCGGGACGCGCCGTCGGGGGACGGCGGGCGCCGGGAGGGCGGTGGCGGCGGCAGGTGCCGGCCGGTCGGTGACGGCGGCCGGCGTCACCAACAGCGAGGCGGCCACGGCCAGATGCAGCAGATACGGCGAGGCGTCGCCCAGCCCGGCCTCGGTGTACGACGCGATCGCGCAGTAGCTGATCAGGAACAGCGCGCAGGCCCTCGACAGCGACGGCGGCCGCAGCAGCGCGACACCGCCCAGCACGACGATCATCGCCGCCACCAGGGCGACACCGGTCGTCCCCTGCTCGTGGTAGACCGCCAGCCAGCTGTTGTCGATGGGCAGCCCGCCGAACGACTTGTCGCCCAGACCCACGCCGAACAGGTACTCCGTGGTCGACCGGGGGGCCGCGAGCAGGGTGTCCCAGACCTTGGCCCGGCCGGTGAGACTGGTGAAGTTCTCCTGGCTCTGGCCGCGCAGGAACCACGCCTGCAGCGCCGAGCCGAACCCCACCGCCGCCACGGCCGCGCACAGCACCGCCCAGCCGAAGAACCGGCGGGCGGCGGCGCTGGTCAGGACCAGCGAGCCGATCGCCACCGTCAGCCCGGCGATCAGACCGAGCGTCGCCGTACGGGTGTGGGTCAGCGCGAGCAGGACCAGGGCGGGCCCGGCGACCAGTGCCGTGCCGCGCCGGTCGGTGCGGCGGCCCAGCAGGAGCAGCACGGCAAGCCCGGTGATCACCGCGGCGTACTGTCCGATCTGCGGCGGGGCGAGCGGCCACAACGCGCCGACCAGCCGCCCGCCGTACAGCTCGGGCAGCGCGGTGCCCGGAGAGACGACCAGTCCGGCGGCCACCGAGCAGAGCACCAGGAAGTACATCCGGATGTGGTGCCGCACGAACGCCGGGCCGCCGTCCCACCAGCGGCTGAGCAGCCACAGCGTGCCGACGAAGAGAGTCAGCCGGGCGCAGCGGAACAGCGCCCCGAAGCCCGACTCCAGGCTCGCGCTGGAGAGCACGCTCGGCACCAGCAGCAGCGTGAGCAGGAACAGGAAGGCACTCGGCCGCACGCGCAGCCGGACGTTCACCGCGAGCGCCAGCACGAACGCGGCGACCAGCGCGCCCATGGTGACCATCTGGATGAGGGAACGGGGCAGCGGGACGATGGTCTCCGCCCCGGTGGAGCCGAGGGTGTTGAGGATCAGCAGCCCCCAGGCCGTCCCCACGAGCTTCGGCGTGCGGTCCGTACCCATCTCAACCACCGTCCGGTGCGCGGAAGGTGCTGCCCTCGTCCTGCCGGTACGGCGCCGCCTGCCACTGCCCCGGGTCCAGCACCCGGCTGGGGTCGTGGGCGACGAACTTCCACGGTCCGACGTACACGTTGTCGTGCCAGCGGTTGTGCTGGCCGTGGGTGATCGCCTCCGCCACCCGCTCGCCCTGGTACGGCGACCAGTCCGGATAGGTGCCGTAGTTGGCCAGCACCGCCATGCGGTCGCACTTGACCGCGCAGTCGACGACGGACTTGTCCAGCACGAAGCGGTTGTCGTGGATGTCCACCCGCTGGGTCCTCCACCGGCAGTCGGCGTAGAGCGGGGCAGTGGCGATCCCCGGGCGCGCGCAGCGGTCGGTGTCCTCCACCAGCAACGTGCAGTCGCCGGAGGACGTGTTGGCCGGGCTGTTGCAGAACCGGTCGGCGTTCTCCCACAGGGTGATGCCGGACCAGTTGTTCTCCAGCAGGTTGCGGTGGATCTCGATCCTGTCCGTACGGGCCCGGACCCGCGGCTCGCCGCCGGACTCGGAGAGATAGACGGTCGCGAACGGGAAGGTGTCACCGCGGTCGGCGTACTTGCGGCCCTCGACCCAGTTGTTCCGCCGGATCGTGTTGTCGCGGACGACCGCGTTGTAACTGGTCTCGTAGATCAGCGCGGCACCGTCGTTCGCCTCGATCACGTTGCGCTCGATGCGGAAGTCGTTGTTGTTGGTGTCCGCCCACAACCCCGTCCCGCGGTTGTCGTGCACCCAGTTGCCGCGGACGTCCGCGCCGTCGACGGCCCAGAACTTGACGCCTCCGGTACAGCCGCAGCCCGGCCGCCGCCGCTCCCAGTCGCCGGTGTTGTTGCCCGTGATCTCGTTGCCCTCGACCACGAGGCCGCTGATCCGGCCGCCGGCCTTGTAGGCGTTCATCCCGTACTGGCCGTTGTCCCGCAGGCAGTTGGCGCGGACCTGCTGGCGGGCGCCGGCCATCAGACCGGCGCCGGAGTTGTTCCGGATCGTCGAGTGCTCGATCACCCACCCGTCGGCCGAGTCGTGGTTGACCACGCCCTCGTCGTGCGGCGCGGCGAAACCCTGCACGGTCAGATGGCGGACGGTGACGTCACGGGCGGTGCCGCCGAACGCGTACTGGTTGGTCCTCCGGCCGTCGAGCACCGCGCCCGGCGCGCCGAGGTAGCTGTTGCCGTTCTTGGGGACGACCTGGGCGTAACGGTCCGGTGCGAGCGTGTGCCGGCCGGGCCTGAGCCAGAACGTGGTGTTCGGGGGGCTGTTCCTGGTCTTCGCTGCCAGGTCGCCGGTGACGGCGGGGTCGACCGTCACCGCCCCCGCCGGCGCCGTGGCCGGACCGGTCCTGGGCTCGGCGCACACCCGGGCGACGGACGTGGCCGGCGACGCGGTCG
>NZ_NEUB01000752.1 GCF_002910825.1 Streptomyces sp. SM1
GACGACGAGCTTGTCGTCCAGTTCCTCGCCGATGCCGGCGTCCGTACCCGGGATGCCGAGGTCGGAGGCACGCTTGTCGGCCATGGCCAGCAGGCGGCGGATCCGGCCGGCCACGGCGTCCTTGGTGAGCGGCGGGTCGGCGAGCGCGCCCAGTTCCTCGAGGGACGCCTGCTTGTGCTCCATCCGCAGCCGGCCGGCCGCGGCCAGGTGCTCGGGTACGTCGTCGGCGAGGATCTCCAGGGCTCGCTGGACCCGGGCGCCGGCCGCGACGGCAGCGCGGGCGGAACGGCGCAGGTTGGCGTCGTCGAAGTTGGCCAGCCGGTTCGCCGTGGCACGCACCTCGCGGCGCATCCGGCGCTCCTCCCAGGCCAGCACCGACTCGTGGGCGCCGAGCCGGGTGAGCAGCGCGCCGATGGCGTCGCCGTCACGGACCACCACCCGGTCGACCCCGCGGACCTCCCGGGCCTTGGCCGGGATGTGCAGCCGTCGGGCGGCACCGACCAGGGCGAGCGCGGCCTCCGGACCGGGGCAGGTCACCTCCAGGGAGCAGGACCGCCCGGGCTCGGTGAGGGAGCCGTGGGCCAGGAAAGCACCGCGCCAGGCCGCCTCCGCGTCGCAGGTGGCCCCCGAGACCACCTGCGGGGGCAGACCCCGGATCGGGCGGCCCCGGCCGTCCACCAGACCGGTCTGGCGGGCCAGCTGGTCACCGCCCGCGACCACCCGGACGACGTAACGCGAGCCGCGGCGCAGTCCACCCGGGGCCATCACGATCAGTTCGGAGCTGTGGCCGAAGATCTCCAGGATGTCCCGCTTGAGCCGGCGCGCCGCCATCGCGGTGTCCAGCTCCGCCTCGATCACGATGCGCCCGCTCACCAGGTGGAGGCCGCCGGCGAACCGCAGAATGGCGGAGACCTCCGCCTTTCTGCAGCAGGTACGGGTGACGGGGAGCCGGCTGATCTCGTCCTTCACCGCTGCCGTCATCGCCATGGGCCGATCCTTCCATGCATCCGAAAAATACGGTCGTACGCGGCGGCCAACAGCTCCGGGTCGTGCCGGGGGCTTCCGTCGGGCCGGGCCACGGGGGCCAGCTCGACCGCGGCGCCGAACCGCTTGGCGGCATCGGTCAGTGATGCGCGGTCGGGCACGGCGGCCTCGTCGGCCAGCACCACGTCCAGGGCGAGTTTAGGGGCGTGTCGTCCCAAAACCTCCAAATGACGCTGCGGGGAGAAGCCCTCGGTTTCTCCCGGCTGCGGCGCGAGGTTCAGCGAGAGCACCCGCCGGGCCTTCGTCTCGACGAGGGCGTCCAGCAGTTCGGGCACGAGCAGATGCGGGATGACGGAGGAGAACCAGGAGCCGGGGCCGAGCACCACCCAGTCCGCGTCGAGGACCGCCGCCACCGCCTCGGGGACGGCGGGCGGGTCGTTCGGCACGAGGTGCACGGACTGCACCTCACCGGGGGTGAGGGCGACGGTGGCCTGTCCGCGGACCGTGCCGACCTCCTCCGGCCGCTCCGGGTCGTGGCCCCTGACGAGGGCCTGCAGCTCCAGTGGCACGGCGGACATGGGCAGCACACGCCCGTGCGCGCCGAGCAGCAGGCCCACCAGGTCCAGCGCCTGCACATGGTCGCCGAGCTGCTCCCACAGGGCGACGATCAGCAGATTGCCGACGGCGTGCTCGTGCAGATCGCCCTGGGACTGGAAACGGTGCTGGATGACCCGGGCCCAGGTCTGGCCCCAGTCGTCGTCGCCGCACAGCGCGGCCAGCGCTTTGCGCAGGTCACCCGGAGGCAGTACGCCCAGTTCGTCGCGCAGGCGCCCGCTGGAGCCGCCGTCGTCGGCGACGGTGACCACGGCCGTGAGGTCGCCGGTGATCCGGCGCAGGGCGGCGAGCGAGGCGGACAGGCCCATGCCGCCGCCGAGGGCGACGACCTTGGGCTGGGCACCCCTGCGGCGCGGTCTCGCGCCGCGGGTCTCGACCGGGCGGCCGGCGCGGCCCTCGGGGACCGCTCTGCGCAGCCGGCTCAGCCGGGGAGTACGTCGCGTCATTCCCGTCCCATGTCCCGGTGGACGACCACCGTCTCCACACCCTCGGCGACGAGCCGGGCGGCGAGCTTCTCCGACATGGCGACCGAGCGGTGCTTGCCACCCGTACAGCCCACGGCGATGGTCACATAGCGCTTGCCCTCACGCCGGTAACCCGCGGCGATCAGCCGCAGCATCTCCGCGTACCGGTCGAGGAACTCCTTGGCGCCGGGCTGGTTGAAGACGTACGACGCCACCTCCTCGTTGAGGCCGGTGAACGGGCGCAGCTCCGGCACCCAGTGCGGGTTGGGCAGGAACCGCATGTCCACGACCAGGTCGGCGTCGACGGGGAGGCCGTACTTGAAGCCGAAGGACATGACGGTGGCCCGCAGCTCGGGCTCCTCGTCGCCGGCGAACTGGGCGTCCATCTTGGCCCGCAGTTCGTGCACGTTGAGGCTGGAGGTGTCGATCACCAGGTCGGCGTCGCCGCGCAGCTCGCGCAGCAGCTCCCGCTCGGCGGCGATTCCGTCGACGATACGGCCGTCGCCCTGGAGGGGGTGCGGGCGGCGCACGGACTCGAAGCGGCGCACGAGGGCGTCGTCGGAGGACTCCAGGAAGACGGTCCGCCGGGTGACGCCCCGCCCGTCGAGGTCGGCGAGGGACTCGCGCAGATTGTCGAAGAAGCGCCGGCCGCGGACATCGACGACGACCGCGATCCGCGCCACGTTGCCCTGGGAACGCGCGCCGAGCTCCACCATGGTGGTGATCAGCGCGGGTGGCAGGTTGTCCACGACGAACCAGCCCAGGTCCTCCAGACACTTCGCCGCCGTCGAGCGGCCGGCCCCGGACATGCCGGAGATGATCACCAGCTCGGGGATGCCCGCCTCGGGGACCCCGCCGTTTTCCTTGCCCGTTTCCACCTGTGCTCCGTTGTTCCGGCGGGCGCTCCCGCGGGTCTCGGTCCCGCCAGTGTGCTGCCTCGCGCCGTCCTGCTCTGCCGCGGGCCGCCCTGTCTCGTGCTCGGTCATCGCTCCTGCCCCCGTCCTTCGTCCGGGGCACCCGTGGGCACGGGCTCCCCGGGAGAACCCGTCGCCTGCTGGGGTTCTTCCGTGTCATCCATGATCTCGCCCGTCGCCGTGTTCACCGCGGGCGCGGCCGGTTCCGCCCGGGCGAGGGCCCCGGCGATCGTCTCGGCCGTCTTGCGGCCTATGCCGGGTACCTCGCAGATCTGATCGATTGTCGCCGACCGCAGCTTCCTCAACGAACCGAAGTGCTTGAGCAGCGCCTGCTTGCGCGTCTCGCCGAGCCCGGGCACGTCGTCCAGCGGGCTGGAGCGGAAGCGCTTGGTCCGCTTGGTCCGCTGGTAGGTGATCGCGAACCGGTGGGCCTCGTCACGGACCCGCTGGAGCAGATAGAGGCCCTCGCTGGTGCGGGGCAGCACCACCGGGTCGTCGTCGCCCGGCAGCCAGACCTCCTCCAGCCGCTTGGCGAGACCGCACACGGCGATGTCGTCGATGCCCAGCTCGTCCAGCGCCCGCCGGGCCGCCGCGACCTGGGGGGCGCCGCCGTCGACCACGACGAGCTGCGGCGGGTAGGCGAACCGCCTGGGACGGCCGTCGTCCTCGGTGAGCGTGTGCGCGGGCGGCTCGGCGAGCCCTCCGGCCGGCGTCCCGGCCCCCGGTTCCTCGCCGTCGGTCCACTCCCCCGTGCGCTCCTTCTCCGCGAGGTAGCGCCGGAAGCGGCGGGTGATCACCTCGTGCATGGAACGGACGTCGTCCTGTCCCGTGCCGTGCCAGAGCTGTGTGTCGCCGGCACGGCCCTTGATCTGGAAGCGCCGGTACTCGCTCTTGCGGGCCAGCCCGTCCTCGAAGACGACCATGGAGGCCACCACGTCGTCGCCCTGGAGGTGCGAGATGTCGTAGCACTCGATCCTCAGCGGGGCGCTGTCCAGGTCCAGGGCGTCGGTGATCTCCTCCAGCGCGCGCGAGCGCGTGGTCAGGTCGGAGGCACGCTTGGTCTTGTGCAGCACGAGCGCCTGCTGGGCGTTGCGCTCCACGGTCTCCATCAGGGCCCTCTTGTCGCCGCGCTGCGGGATGCGCAGGGAGACGCCCGAGCCGCGCCGCCCGGTCAGCCACTGCTGGACCGGCTCCACCGGGTCCGGCAGGGCGGGGACCAGGACCTCCCGGGGGACCGCGTCGCCGGTCTCCTCGCCGTAGAGCTGCTGCAGGGCGTGCTCGACCAGAGCGCCGGTGGTGATCTCCTCCACCTTGTCGGTGACCCAGCCGCGCTGGCCGCGTACGCGTCCGCCACGCACGTGGAAGATCTGGACGGCCGCCTCCAGCTCGTCCTCGGCGACCGCGATCAGATCGGCGTCGGTCGCGTCGGCGAGCACGACCGCGTTCTTCTCCATGGCCTTCTTCAGGGCCCCTATGTCGTCGCGCAGACGCGCGGCCCGCTCGTACTCCATCTCCTCGGCCGCCTCCGTCATCCGCGTCTCCAGGCGGCGGAGGTAGGTGCCCGTGCGTCCGGCCATGAAGTCGCAGAACTCCTCGGCCAGTTCGCGGTGGTCCTCGGCGGAGACCCGGTCCACGCAGGGCGCCGAGCACTTGTCGATGTAGCCGAGCAGACACGGCCGGCCGGTGCGGGCGGCGTTCTTGAACACCCCGGCCGAGCAGGTGCGCACCGGGAAGACGCGCAGCATCAGGTCCACCGTGTCCCGGATCGCCCACGCGTGCGCGTACGGGCCGAAGTAGCGGACGCCCTTCTTCTTGTGACCGCGCATCACCTGCACGCGCGGATACTGCTCGCCCATCGTCACCGCGAGGTACGGGTAGCTCTTGTCGTCGCGGTACTTGACGTTGAACCGGGGGTCGTACTCCTTGATCCAGGAGTACTCCAGCTGGAGCGCCTCCACCTCCGTGGACACCACCGTCCACTCCACGGACGCGGCCGTGGTCACCATCGAGCGCGTGCGGGGGTGCAGCCCGGCCAGGTCCTGGAAGTAGTTCGCCAGGCGCTGGCGCAGGCTCTTCGCCTTTCCGACGTAGATCACCCGGCGGTGCTCGTCGCGGAACCGGTAGACCCCCGGTGAGTCGGGGATCTCACCCGGTTTGGGGCGGTAGCTGGAGGGGTCGGCCATGTCTCACACCCTACTGGCGGGGACCGACAGCGCGGCGGGGCTGTGGACGGCCGTGGGCGCGGTACGGCACGGATGGGGTTACGGCGGGCGGGAAGCGGGAAGGTGGGGGTTCCGTCCCCCGGACGGTCGGCGGGCAGCCGGCGGACGGTCACGGGGGCGGTCAGGGCGGTCACGAGTCGGAGGGCTGGTCGGATGCGACAGACGCGGATCGAGAAACCACGACGGCCGGCCCGGTCCCGCCGGTACACGGAAGAGACGTCCGCGCTCGTCGAGTCCCTCGACCCGCGCGATCCGGACATCGTGCGCGCGAAGCGCCTGCGGTCGCGCCTTCAGGCGCCGGACGGAGCGGGCGGCTCCTAGGAACACCTCCCGGAGGGCTCGGGCTCGGCGAACGCCTTCCCGGAGCGCTCACGGAACGGACGAAAACCACATCACGGCGCGTGCCCCCCGGGGGCCGTGCCGGCCCGAGGGCCGGCACGGCCCCCGGCAGGTGTGCGCCGCCGTTGGGCCTCAGGTGTTGTCGGGACTAGGTCAACACGCTTCAATGCGGGGGAACTCGGGACCCTGAACGGCGGCGTACGGATGTGAAGGCTCCGCCACGCCGACGGGGGCGGGCTCCGGGGTGCCCCGCGCGAACGGTCTGACCAGCCGTTGTGGACATTCACAGAAAGGCCCCTGCATGCCGCACGCCACACAGCACGCGGACGTCGCCACCGCGGAACTGGACTCGGCCCTGCGTGGCGGCCCGTTCCACGTCGCCCTGCGCGCCGCGATAGCCGCGCGGGGGCTGCCGTTGCAGCGGGTGCAGCACCATCTGTCGCGCCACGGCGTGAAGGTGGGTGTCACCAGCCTGAGCTACTGGCAGCAGGGCGCCCGCCGCCCGCAGCGCCCGGAGTCGCTGCGGGCCGTACGGGCGCTGGAGGAGATCCTGCAACTGCCCGAGGAGTCACTGATCCGGCTGCTCGCCGAGCCGGACGAAGCCGCGGCGGACCCTCGCTCCCCCGGCCGTTCCTACCGCTCCCTGGTGGAGGCGTCGGGCGCCCTGGAACGTCTGCTGGCCGACTTCGGCACACCGCGCGACAGCGGGCTGCACACCTTGGGACACCACGAGCGGGTACGGATCGGAGCGCACCGGGAGCTCGTGGAGTGCGAGTCGCACCACATCGTCCGCGCGCACCGGGACGGCGTCGACCGCTATGTGGCCGTCCACCACGGCGACCCCGGCTCCGCACCGGAGCGGATGACCGTGCAGGCCCTGGAGAACTGCCGCACCGGGCGCGTGCGGCGGCACCACGACACCGGCGTGCTCGCCGTCGAACTGCTCTTCGACACCCGGCTGCGGGCCGGGGACACCTACCTCTTCCGCTACGCCGTCGCGGACGGCACGGCCGGCGTCTCGCGCGAGTACCTGCGCTGGGCCGATTCGCCCGGCGGCCAGTACGCGCTCCAGGTGTGCTTCGACTCCGGGGCGCTCCCGGTGCGCTGCCACCGGTTCACCCAGCATTCGGCGGCGGCACCACGCGGAGGGCGCCAGGATCTGCCGCTCAGGGGGCGGCACCACGCGGTGCACCTCGTGGAACCGCGCGTGCGGTCGGGTTACGTGGGGATCGCCTGGGACTGGGACTGACTCCGGTCAGTCCTGCGGGCCCGCGACCAGCGTGCCGTTCTTCACCTCGACGGTCAGCGGCTTCAGCGGCGCCACGGCCGGTTCGCGCAGCACCTTGCCGGTGGTGACGTCGAACTCGCTGCCGTGGCACGGGCAGATCAGCCTCGTCCCGTCCAGCTTGTTGATGGGGCATCCCGCGTGCGTGCAGAGGGTGCCGTACGCCTTGAGAGTGCCGTCAGCGCCGCGGGTGACCACCACGTTGTGATCCCGGTACAGCTTCGCGCCGTCCTTGGCCACCTCGCTCTCCGGTCCGAGCTCGACGGGCCCGCTCAGCGGGGCGGCCCTGTCGTCGCCGCCCCGACACGCGGTGAGCCCCAGTGCTGCGACGGGAGTGAGAGCCACGCCCCGCAGAACGGTACGGCGGCTCGCGGCGGGTCGGGCGGACATGTGAACTCCACGGGTGAAACGTCGGCAGACGGGGGCCACCAGGGACGATACCGGGGTCACCCATGCCGACCGCGCGCGGGTGAACCCGCCTCCGCCTCCTCTCCCTCCGCCACCGCCACCGCCACCGCCACCGCGGGCAGTCGTGCCGCAGGGCGGCACGGGTGGGCGCGACGGCACCCCGCAAAGCACCGGACTGCGCAGACACCCCACGCCCGGCACCGGCATTGCGTAAACGCTTACGCAAGCGTTTACGCACACCGCCCGCATGGGGTACGGTGCCCACCAACCCGTAGGTGACGGCAGGAAACGAGCGCCCCGATGGCAACCATGGCCGACGTGGCCCGCAGCGCCGGCGTCTCCGTAGCGACCGTCTCCCACGTCCTCAACGACACCCGCCCGGTACTCCCCCACACCCGCCAGGCCGTCCTCGACGCCATCGAGGAACTCGGCTACACCCCGAACACCCTCGCCCGCTCCCTGGTGACCTCCCGCACCCGGTCGATCGGCCTGGCGGTGTCGGCGATCAGCAACCCGTACTTCACGGAGATCCTCCAGGGCGTCGAGGCCGCCGCCCTGGAGCAGGGCTACAGCCTCCTCATCGCGGATCCGCACGACGACCCGGTCCACGAACGCAAGGTCGTCCAGCTGCTGCACGAGCGCCGCGTGGAGGGCCTGATCGTCGCGCCGTCCGCACAGCCCAGCGCGCTGCTCGCCTATCTCGGACGCCACCGCGTGCCCACCGTCTTCCTGGACCGGCTGGTCAGGACGCCCACGACCGGCGGCGAAGGCCTCCGCTTCGACCAGGTGTGCGCCGAGAGCACGGAACCGACAACCCGTCTGGTGACCCACCTCGCCGGTCTGGGCCACCGCCGGATCGGCCTGGTCGCCGGGCTGCCGGGGCTCAGCACGACCGCGGAGCGGATCACCGGGTACCGGCACGGGCTGGCGGCGTCCGGTCTGCCGTACGACGAGCGGCTCCTGGTGCACGGCGACTCCGAGACGGCCGGAGCGGAGCGGGCCACGACCACTCTGCTGGCCCTCGGCGCGCCTCCCACCGCGCTGGTCACCGCCAACAACGCCATGACGATCGGCGCGCTGCGGGCTCTGCGGGACCACGGTCTGTCCGTCCCCCGGGACATCGCCCTGTGCTGTTTCGACGACTTCGCCTGGGCGGATCTGTTCTCGCCCCGCCTCACGGCCATCGCCCAGCCCAGCAGGGAGATCGGCGCCCGGGCCGTGCGGGTACTGCTGGAACGCTTCGCCGAGCCGGACCGCCCCGCGCGGACGGAGCAACTCCCCTGCGCCTTCGTGCACCGCACGTCCTGCGGCTGCCCGAACAACCCGATGGGCCCATGAGCCCGCTGAGACCTCTGAGACTTCTGCGACCTCTGAGCTCTCATGAGCTCTCATGAGCCCGACCGCCCCGGAGAAGGGACCCTTCGTGATCGTCGTAGCCGGTGAGGCACTGATCGACTTGGTACCGCGGGGCGCGGGCGCGCTCGCGGCGTTGACGCCCGCGCTCGGCGGCGGGCCGTTCAACACCGCGGTCGCGCTGGGCCGCCTGGGCTCCCCCACCGCCTTCTGCTCCCGGGTGTCCCGTGACTCCTTCGGCGAGGCGCTGCTGGACCGGCTGCGGGAGACCGGGGTGGACGTGTCGTCGGTGCAGCGCGGTGACGAGCCGACGACGCTGGCCGTGGCCACGGTCGACGCGGGCGGCTCGGCGGCGTACTCCTTCTACGTGGAGGGAACCGCCGACCGGCTGTTCGCCACTCCCGGAACCCTGCCGGCCGGCACCCGCGCGGTGTCCTTCGGCACCTGCTCGCTGGTGCTGGAGCCCGGTGCGAGCGCCTATGAGGAGCTGATGCGCACCGCGTCCGCGCGGGGTGTGTTCACGGCACTGGACCCGAACATCCGGGCGGGTCTGATCCCGGACGCCGACGCCTACCGCGCCCGCTTCCGCGGCTGGCTGCCGTCGGTGTCGCTGCTGAAGCTGTCCGAGGAGGACGCCCGCTGGCTCGGCGGGTCCCCGCGCGAGTGGCTGGCGGCCGGTCCGGCGGCGGTCGTGGTCACCCGGGGCGGTGACGGTCTGACGGCCTACACCCGTGACGGCGGCGAGTACACGGTGCCGGGCGAGCGGATCGAGGTGGCCGACACGATCGGCGCGGGTGACACGGTGAACGCGGCGCTGCTGCACGGCCTCGCGGCCCGCGACGCGCTCAGCGCCGAAGGGGTCTGCGCGCTGGGTCCGGAGGGCTGGCGGCGCCTGCTCGGCCT
>NZ_NEUB01000753.1 GCF_002910825.1 Streptomyces sp. SM1
CTCGGCACAGGCCAAAGCCGCGAGCGGCTTCGACAAGGCCGCCTTCACCGTCGACTGGAAGACCCGCCAGGCCCGCTGCCCCGAAGGACGGACCAGCAGCGGCTGGTATCCCGTCACCCAGCACGGCCGCGACGCCATCGTCGTGGAATTCGCCAAGGCCGACTGCCGCACCTGCCCCTCCCGCGGCAAGTGCACCGCAGCGGCCCGCGGCAACCGCATGCTCACACTGCGGCCGAAGGAACTGCACGAAACCCTCGCCGCCGCCCGCGCCGAGCAGAAGACCGACTCCTTCAAGACCCGGTACAAGCTGCGGGCCGGGGTGGAGGGCACCGTCAACCAGGCCCTGGACGTCACCGGGATCCGCCGGGCCCGCTACCGCGGACTGCCCAAGGTCCGCCTCCAACACGCCTTCTCCGCCACCGCTATCAACATCGTACGACTCGACGCCCACTGGGCCGGGCAGCCCCTGGACCGCTCACGCAGCAGCCACCTCACCCGACTCAGCTACAAACTCGCCAGTTGACACACGAATTGCGCACCAGAGTCCTGTTCGTGGCCGGATGGTGGCGGGCCCGGCACGCGAGCACCCGCGCGTTCGCGATCGCGGCCCTCGCACCTCTGGCCACGGCCGTCGCATACGTGTGCAGCGAGTTGCTCAAGTCCGTGGTGGCGGAGGACCGTCCGTGCCGGGCGGTCGCCGGCGCCGCCACGTCCCTCGCGGAGTGTCCGCCGCACGGCGACTGGTCCTTCCCGAGCAACCACGCCACGATCGCGGGTGCCTCGGCCCTCACCCTGGTACTGGTCCGGCGCGCGCTCGTCCTGCTGACGGTCCCGCTGGCCCTGCTCATGGCCTTCTCCCGGGTGTTCGTCGGTGTGCACTACCCGCACGACGTGGCGGCGGGGCTGCTGCTCGGCACGGCCGTGGCCTTCACCGCCGTACGACTGGCCCTGCGTCCGGCGCTCCGGCTCACCGGGACGATGCGTGCCTCCTCGGCGCCCGCCGCTCGATGGCTCACCGGCCCGGGGCCTCGGCCCCTCGCCCGCGCGGTGCCGCCGTCCCCCGCACACCGGCGCCGCTGAACGGGTTCAGGCCGATACCAGGCCCGCCTCGTGCGCGACGATCGCCGCCTGTACGCGATTGCGTACGCCGAGCCGGTCGAGGACGGCACTGACGTACGCCTTCACCGTGCCCTCGACGAGATGCAGCCGGGCGGCGATCGCCGGGTTCGACAGCCCCGCCCCGACCAGGCCCAGCACCTCACGTTCGCGGGGGCTCAGCACCGCCGCCCGCGCGCGTGCCTCGGCTTCACGGGCGAGCCGCCCGCTCCCGTCGGCGCCGCCGAGGCCCTCGATGAAGAACCGGGCCACCTTGGGCGACAGGAACGCCGCACCGTCCGCCACCGCCCGTACGCCCGCGATGAGTTCGTACGGGTCCCCCGACTTCAGCAGGAAGCCGGTGACACCGCCGCCGAGGGCGCGGGCCACAGAGGCGCGTTCGGAGAAGGTGGTGAGCATCGCGACCGCCGTGCCGGGGACGGTGCGGACCATCTCCTCGGCCGCCGCGAGCCCGTCCAGGGCGGGGCATGCGGATGTCGAGCAGCGCGACGCCGGGGCGGTGCGCCCGGGCGAGTTCGACGGCCTCGCGCCCGTCGCCGGCCTCGGCGACGACCTCCGTCTCCCCGCCGCTGTCCAGGATGGCACGCACCCCGGCACGCACCATCGCCTCGTCGTCGGCCAGCAGGACCCGGATCACCGTGCGAACTCCTCTTGTTTCTCGATGCCTTCGCCGGCGGCGCCGACGCGCGGGATCACGTTCTTGGCCGCCAGACGGCCCTTGTCGTCGAAACAGAGCCGGAAGTGGTCGACGGAGACGAAGAGCTCGCCGCTCGCCCGGTAGTAACGGCAGTGGGTGTCCTCGGGCGGGGCGGGCGCCCGTTCGGACGGCGGGTCCTGGACGTGCCGGTCCGGCAGCACCGGCGCGAGGTCCGCGTCCGGTGTGCCCGGGCGCAGTGCGGCGTACGCCGCGGGCTCCAGCACCGAGTGCGTCTCGGTGTAGGCGTACCAGCCGACGCCCGAACCGACCAGGACGACGCCCGTACCGGCGGCGGCACCGAGACCGGCGGCGACACGGCGCCGGGCGCGGGTGAAGGGCGCGGACGGCGCATGTGACGACCGGACGGCCGTGGCCGCCTGCGCGGGGACATGGGCGCTGACCCGGTATCCCTCCTCGTACGGTCCCGCATCGAGCGTGCCGCCGGCCGCGGTGACGGCCGCACGCAGCCCTGACAGACCCGAACCTCCGCCGGGCACCGCGGGACTCCCGCCGTCGGGCCGGCCGTTGGTGACCGTGACGGTCGCTCCTCGTGTCTCGTCCCCGGTCACCGCCACGACGACGGGTGCGCCCGGTGCGTGCCGTGCCGCGTGGGTCAGCGCCTCCCTCGCCACCCGGTGCAGCAGCCGTTCGGCGGCCCCGCCGGGTGTCACGGCGGTGCCACGCGCGTCCGCCTCCCAGCGCACGGGCAGTCCGGACTCGGCCGCGCGGGCGACGAGTTGCTCGACGTTCTCACCGGCCGGAGCGAGCGGTACGGGTTCGTCGTCCCCCTCCCGCAGGACGCCGATGATGCGGTGCAGCCGCTCCGTGGCGTCCGCGGCCGCCGCGCGCAGGTCGGCCGCGGCGGCGCGGTGGTGGCCGCGGAGGTCGGGGGCGACCTGGAGAGCCCCCGCACGCAGGGCGATGAGGCTCAGCTCGTGCCCCAGGGAGTCGTGCATGTCCTGGGCGATCCTGGCCCGCTCGCGCAGGCGGGCGCGGTCCCCGGACAGGCGCTGCTCCTCCTCCAGTCGGGCCGCCCGCGACCAACCCGCCGCGGTCAGTTCCCGGCTCTGCCGCCAGTAACGCCCGCCGAGCCAGGGGAAGACACAGCCGAAGAGAAGGGTGCCGGTCAGGACCAGCCACTGGGGCACCGGATCGAGCCCCGCGAACACGATCTTCACGGTGCCGGCGCAGCCGACGGCGGCGAAGCAGAGCGCCGCGGGCGCGGTACTGGCCGCCCGCAGACCGAGCAGCAGGGCGAGCACGGCGAGCGCGGGGCCGAAGGAGAGGCTGAACAACGCCGGTGCGGAGGCGAGGCTCAGCACGGCCGTCAGCCCGAAGGCGGCGAGGGGACGGCTGCGGGCCGCCGCGGTGGCGAGGGCGAGCACCGCCAGCCCGGCGATCTGCTGCCGGAGCGGGCGCGGCTCGTTGAGTCCGAGCCGGTCGACGGCGAGCACCGGCAGGGCGAGGGCCGCCCACAACAGGCAGCCCCTGCCGAACCCGGCGAGGCGAGCACCTTCCATGCCTCGACGCTACAAGCGGTCGCGGGGGTGCCGCTGCTGCCGATCGTCAGGCACGTCGTCACCCGGCGGGGTGGGAGGGTTGGCGGGGGTGATGATCTGTGGTGAGCAGTTCTCTCGGAAGTGAGCGGCGCTCTCGCTAGTGATCAGTGGCCTCGTGGTGAGCAGTGGTCTCGCAGCTGAGCAGTGCTCTCGGAAGTGAGCGGCGCTCTCGCAGGTGATCAGTGGCCTCGTGGTGAGCAGTGGTCTCGCAGCTGAGCAGTGCTCTCGTAAGTGGGCGGCGCTCGCGCGGCCAGCGCTCTCTGATGCGATCGGCGCTCTCGAAACGGGTCGTCGCTCGCCGGGGTGACCGGTGCTCTCGGAGGCGAGCAGTGCTCCGCCGACGACCAGCGTTCGCGTCGGTGAGCGGTGCTCTCTCCCGTGATCGGCGCTCCCGAGAAACGGTGCTCTCGAAAGTGAGCGGTGCTCTTGCCGACGTCCCGCGCCCCGGACAACCGTGGCGCTCCCCCCGGAAGCGGGCCCCGGCGTGGCAGGATCGGTGGGTCATGACTGCTCCCACGAAGCCCCCGTACGGCACCGCCGCCGATTCCGCGTCCGAGCGTGCTCCCGGTGAGCCGCTGCACTCCCCCGTCATCGACTGGTTCGACGAGCACGCCCGGGATCTTCCGTGGCGGCGCCCGGAGGCCGGCGCGTGGGGAGTGATGGTCAGTGAGTTCATGCTCCAGCAGACCCCCGTGAACCGGGTCCAGCCCGTCTACGAGCAGTGGCTGGCACGTTGGCCGCGCCCCGCCGACCTCGCCGCGGAGGCGCCCGGTGAGGCCGTCCGCGCCTGGGGCCGGCTCGGCTACCCGCGTCGCGCGCTGCGGCTGCACGGCGCCGCCGTCGCCATAACGGAACGGCACGGCGGTGACGTACCGGCGGACCACGCCCAGTTGCTGGCGCTGCCCGGCATCGGCGAGTACACCGCCGCGGCTGTGGCGTCGTTCGCCTACGGGCAGCGGCACGCCGTGCTGGACACCAATGTCCGCAGGGTGTTCGCCCGCGCGGTCACCGGTGCCCAGTACCCGCCGAACGCCACCACCGCCGCCGAGCGCCGGCTCGCCCGGACGCTGCTGCCGGAGGACGCCGCCACCGCCGCACGGTGGGCCGCCGCCTCCATGGAACTGGGCGCACTGGTGTGCACGGCGAAGAACGAGTCGTGTCATCGCTGCCCGATCGCCGCGCAGTGTGCCTGGCGGCAGGCGGGCAAGCCGGCCCACGAGGGTCCGCCGCGCCGCGGCCAGACGTACGCGGGTACGGATCGTCAGGTCCGCGGGCGGCTGCTGGCCGTTCTGCGGGAGGCGCACCAGCCGGTGCCGCAGGCCGCGCTGGACCGGGTGTGGCACGAGCCGGTGCAGCGCGCCCGCGCGCTGGACGGTCTGGTCGCCGACGGGCTGGTGGAACCGATGCAGGGCGGCCTGTACCGGCTGCCACTGACCTGATCCCGGCCCGCCCGCCCGCCCGCCTGCCTACAACCCCAGCCCCAGCCCCACAGTGACAGTCCCGGCGTCGGCCCTGCCCCGCCGCCGCACTCACTCCCGTCACAACGACACGACCGCCGATATCACCTGATAGCCGCATCAATCCGCCGTCCGCTCCACCCCCTTCCCTCTTCCGTTACACAACCGACGGACAGCCGAGGGCTGCTCGCAGGCTGCTTCGGACAGTGCCGTGACAACGTCTCCGTACCTTCGGTCAGGTGCTCGACGAGGGCACGACGACCGAGGGTCACAGACGGTCCGGCCGGCTCAGTGAGCGGGGCGGAACGGGGAGCGGAAGGCGGTTCACCATGGCGCAGGGCGAGGTGCTCGAGTTCGAGGAGTACGTCCGCACCCGGCAGGACGCGCTGCTGCGCAGTGCCCGCCGTCTGGTCCCGGACCCCGTGGACGCGCAGGACCTGCTGCAGACCGCGCTGGCGCGGACGTACGGCCGCTGGGAGACCATCGAGGACAAGCGGCTGGCCGACGCCTACCTGCGCCGGGTCATGATCAACACGCGGACGGAGTGGTGGCGGGCCCGCAAGCTGGAGGAGGTGCCCACCGAACAGCTCCCGGAGCCCTGTGTGGACGACGCCACCGAGCAGCACGCGGACCGTGCCCTGCTGATGGACGTGCTGAAGGTGCTCGCCCCGAAGCAGCGCAGTGTCGTGGTGCTGCGACACTGGGAGCAGATGTCCACGGACGAGACGGCCGCCGCCCTCGGTATGTCGGCCGGAACGGTCAAGAGCACGCTGCACCGGGCGCTCGCCCGGCTCCGTCAGGAGCTGGAGGCCCGCGATCTGGACGCACGCGCGCTGGAGCGTGAGGAGCGGGAGCGTTGCGCGGCCTGACCGGCACGGGACCCACGCGGTCCCGGACCAGCGCCCGGGTGGCGAGCACGGCGACGGCCGTGCTCGCCGCTGTCGTGTTGTTCGCGGGCGGTTGCGGCACGGG
>NZ_NEUB01000754.1 GCF_002910825.1 Streptomyces sp. SM1
CTCGGCACAGGCCAAAGCCGCGAGCGGCTTCGACAAGGCCGCCTTCACCGTCGACTGGAAGACCCGCCAGGCCCGCTGCCCCGAAGGACGGACCAGCAGCGGCTGGTATCCCGTCACCCAGCACGGCCGCGACGCCATCGTCGTGGAATTCGCCAAGGCCGACTGCCGCACCTGCCCCTCCCGCGGCAAGTGCACCGCAGCGGCCCGCGGCAACCGCATGCTCACACTGCGGCCGAAGGAACTGCACGAAACCCTCGCCGCCGCCCGCGCCGAGCAGAAGACCGACTCCTTCAAGACCCGGTACAAGCTGCGGGCCGGGGTGGAGGGCACCGTCAACCAGGCCCTGGACGTCACCGGGATCCGCCGGGCCCGCTACCGCGGACTGCCCAAGGTCCGCCTCCAACACGCCTTCTCCGCCACCGCTATCAACATCGTACGACTCGACGCCCACTGGGCCGGGCAGCCCCTGGACCGCTCACGCAGCAGCCACCTCACCCGACTCAGCTACAAACTCGCCAGTTGACACACGAATTGCGCACCAGAGTCGGCCGCGGCACGGTTCACGCCCTGCTCCACGGTGTGGTCGCAGCCGTGATGGGTGCGGACCGCAGGGCAACCGAACGCGCCTGCCCGGCCGCCCGGGTGCGATGGCACTGGAGCCCACGGGCCTCGGACTCGGCCTGCTCCTCGGCGGCAGCGTCCTGGTGGAGGGCCTGCTCTCGGACGTCATGTCGGGCGGCGACGGCCGTCAGTACATCACACCACCACCGGATCCGGCGGCGGCATCTTGGTCTGCCCTGCAGACGGGCGCGGTGTTCGCTGTCTCCTGCGTTCTCGTGCACGGCCTGCGCGCCGTCCCGGTCGACCTGGGGACCTCGGTCGACGGCCGGGCCCTGCTCACCAACGACCGGCGCACACTCCTCACCTGTGTACTGTCCGCGGCCGTCATCGGCGCCATGATCATCGGAATCCAGGGCTGGTGCGCCGTACTGACCGGCTCGACGCGCGTCTGGGGCGCCGAGGCGGCCGGCGGCGCGCTGTGGGCCTTCGCCGTCGGGCTGGTCCCGGCCGTCCTGACCGGGCTGGCCATCGGTATCCGGCAGGCCGCCTGGGGGCGCTACACCATGGCCCGCTGCTACCTCGCTCTGCGCCCGCGACTGCCGTACGACCTCATGGCCTTCCTCGCCGACGCCCGTGAGCGAGGTGTGCTCCGGCAGGTCGGGGCCGTACACCAGTTCCGCCACATCGAGTTGCGGCACCGACTCGCCGCCGCGCACGAGCCGCCGGACGGCCGGTGACACGAAGACGGACCACCGCACCGACGGCGGAACATCGCACAACTGCCGAATTCGTACTCGGACTTGTGGCTGCGCGTTGATCCGAGCCCCGGAATTCCCCGAGACCGTCGAGTCATCGCGAGACGAGATCGCCGTCCAGTCGGTTCCGGTGGCCGACTTGCTGGGATCTGGGGAAGGCCAAGTAGTTGATCGCGCTCGCGGTACTCCTGGCAGCTGATAATCAGGGACTCGAACGCGTGACAACGCGGCGAGAAGTCCCGCACACCACCCGTCTCCCTCGCTCCGTGGCACAGGTTGAGCGGTGGATTCCTGACCCCCGGGGGGAGACACCGGTGACATACGGCCGAGCCCACGGGGTGCGCCGGATCACCCGCTCGAGGCGGGCTGTTCCACGACCGCCAAGACGGTGCCGAACGTGGCCCTGAGCTTGTCGAAGACGGTCCGCGGTTTCGGTTCGCCGTTCGGCGAGGACTCGCCGAAGACCTCCAACCGGCCGGCATTGAGTCCCGCACGCGGGTGTCGCGCCCCCTCACGTGCGCCCTATGACCCCGGTTCACTCCATCCGGGCCGACCAGGGCATTGGGCTGTCCCTTGGTTCCACCTGTCTCCCAGACTCGGTCTGCGACAGATACGACGGGGGCGGCAGCCGGCTTCCCCATCGTCGTGCAGGCCGCGCGGATGAGCGACGAACAAGCAAAGGGGGAACGACGTGCATCTGACTCCGCATGAACAGGAACGCCTGATGATCCACGTGGCGGCCGATGTCGCCCAGCGACGCCGCGAACGCGGTCTGCTGCTGAACTATCCCGAAGTCATGGCGCTGTTGACGGCACATGTCTACGAGGAGGCACGGGCCGGGGCGACGGTCGACGCGGTGATGGAGTCCGGGCGTCATGTGCTGCAGCGCAGCGAGGTCATGGACGGTGTGCCGGAGATGATCGACAACGTTCAGGTCGAGGCGACGTTCCCGGACGGGACGAAGCTGGTGACCATCAGCAAGCCGTTCGACGAGGCGTCCACCAAGGTGGAGGTCCATCCCGGCAAGCCGGAACTGTTGCCGGACGAGGACGAACACCGGGTTGTCTTCAACGACGCCGCGACGCCCGTGCCGCTGGTGGTGCGCAACCCCAAGGACCGTCCGATCCAGGTGGGATCCCACTTCCACTTCGCCGAGGCCAACGGGGGACTGAAATTCCGTCGTGAGGCGGCCCACGGAATGCGGCTGCACATCCCGTCCGGTACCTCCGAACGGTTCGAACCCGGCGACAGGCGCACCGTGATGCTGGTGCCGATCGCCGGCGAGCGGATCGTCCACGGGCTTCAGGCCGACAAGAGCGAAGAGGAGAAGCACCTCGATGCCGGACAAGGCTGAGCAGGACAAACCCTGGGACCCGCTGCTGCGTTCCCGCTACGCCGACCTGTACGGGCCGACCGCCGGTGACCGGGTCCGGCTCGCCGACACCAATCTCGTCCTGCGCATCGACGCGGACTGGTGCGGTGGTCCCGGGCGCAGCGGTGACGAGATGGTTTTCGGCGGCGGCAAGGTGATCCGTGAGTCGATGGGGCAGTCGCACATCCCTCGTGACGATCCCCGCGAACCGGTGGACACCGTGATCACCGGTGCGCTGATCCTGGACCACTGGGGGGTGGTCAAGGCCGATGTCGGGTTGCGTGACGGCCGTATCCGGGCCATCGGCAAGGCGTACAACCCGGAGACCATGACGCCTCCCCACAACGACGACCCGCGCGCGTCGGCCTTCGTCGTAGGGCCCGAGACGGAAGTGATCTCCGGCAAGGGACGCATCCTGACCGCGGGCGGGGTCGACACCCACGTGCACTTCCTCTGCCCGGAACAGGTCCATGAGGCGGTGGCGTCGGGTGTCACGACGCTGATCGGCGGAGGCACCGGCCCGGCCGAGGGCAGCACGGCCACCACCGTCACGCCCGGCAAGTGGCACATCCAGCGGACTTTCGAAGCGCTCGACGCCTTCCCGGTGAACATCGGCCTGCTCGCCAAGGGCAGCACCGTCTCGAAGAAGGCGCTGTACGACCAGGTCGCGGCCGGCGCCCTCGGCTTCAAGATCCACGAGGACTGGGGTGCCACCCCGGCAGTCATCGACGCCGCGCTGACCGTGTGCGAGGAGACCGGCGTCCAGGTCGCGCTGCACGCCGACTCGCTGAACGAGTCCGGTTTCGTACAGAGCACCTTCGCCGCCACCAAGGAGGACCGCAGGGCCAAGAAGGCCAAGTACCGCAGCCTGCACATCTTCCACATCGAAGGAGCCGGCGGCGGCCATGCCCCCGACATGATCAGCCTCGCCGGCAAACCGAACGTGCTGCCCGCGTCGACGAACCCCACCCGGCCCTTCACGGTGAACACCGTCAAGGAGCACGTCGACATGATGATCGTGTGCCATCACCTCAATCCGGAGGTCGACGCGGACATGGCGTTCGCCGATTCCCGGATCCGGCCCTCCACCATGGCCGCCGAAGACCTGCTGCACGACATGGGTGCCATCTCGATGATGTCCTCCGACGCCCAGGCCATGGGCCGCATCGGTGAGATGATCATGCGGACCTGGCAGACGGCGCACGTCATGAAGTCCCGTTACGGCCACCTGCGCGAGGACGACGCGCACGCGGACAACTTCCGTGCCCGCCGCTACGTCGCCAAGTACACGATCAACCCCGCCATCACGCACGGCATCGACCACGAGGTCGGTTCCGTCGAAACCGGCAAACTCGCCGATCTGGTGCTGTGGGAACCGAAGTTCTTCGGCGTCAAGCCGCACATGGTCATCAAGGGCGGCCAGATCTCCTACGCTCAGATCGGCGACGCCAACGCCTCCATCCCCACCCCTCAGCCCTACCTGCCGCGCCCCGTCTGGGGCTTTCAGGGCCGCGCACCGGCGGCGAACTCCCTCAACTTCGTGGCCGAAGCCGCCCTCGACGGCGAACTCGCCGAAACCGGGCTGCTCAAGCCCTTGCGTGCGATCCTCTCGACCCGGCAGGTCACCAAGGCCGACATGATCCACAACAACGGTGTCCCGAAGATCGACATCGACCCGGACACCTTCGACGTCACCATCGGCGGCGCCACCACGTCCGACGTCCGTACCACGGTCGACGGACAGGAGGTCGGGCGCACCTACGCCACCGAACTGCCTCTGGCACAGCGCTACTTCCTGTTCTGACCCCTCGGCCGGGTCGTGGCCCACCCGTGCGGCCATCTCCGGCACCCCTCGCTCGAAAGGCGGTCCCGCGACTCCATGAGCCGCACTGCACTGCTCGTCCTGGCCGACGGCCGCTTCCCCGCCGGTGGGCACGCCCATTCCGGCGGTATGGAGGCCGCCGTCGCCTCCGGCCGGGTCCGCGACACCGCGAGCCTGGAGGCGTTCTGCCGGGGACGGCTGCACACTGCCGGCCTGGTCGCGGCCGGCCTCGCCGCAGCCGCCGCCGACGGATACGACGCCCTCCTGCTGGACGAGGCCGCGGACACCCGTACCCCCGTACCGGCGTTGCGCCGCGTCGCACGCCGGTTGGGCCGGCAGCTGATGCGCGCGGCCCGGGCCACCTGGCCCAGTGCCGACCTCGACCACCTCGCCCATCACCGGCCCGAGGGCGCCCACCAGCCGGTCGTGCTCGGCGTCACCGCCCGCGCCGCCGGACTCACACCGCTCGACGCCGCCCAGGCCGCCGCCTACGAGAGCGTCGGCGGCCCGGCGGCCGCCGCGGTGCGTCTGCTGAGCCTGGATCCGTTCGACGCCACCGCCGCCCTGGCACGGCTCGCCCACGAACTCGACACCGTCGCCGACACCGCGGCCAACGCCGCGCGGCGCGCGGCTGCGGAGGGAGTCGCCGCCCTGCCCGCCGCCTCCGCCCCGCTGCTGGACATCACCGGTGAACAGCACGCCGCCTGGACCGTCCGGCTCTTCGCCTCCTGACCAGACCAGACCTGACTGTTGCCTGGAGCCTCCCTGTGCATCTCGACCACCCCGTGACCATGCCGCACCGCCACACCCACAGCGCCGAACCGCTGCTCACCGACGGCAGCCGCCGAGCCCTGCGCATCGGCTTCGGCGGGCCCGTCGGCTCGGGCAAGACCGCGACCGTGGCCGCGCTGTGCCGCGCCCTGCGCGACCGGCTCTCCATCGCCGTGGTCACCAACGACATCTACACCCAGGAAGACGCCGCCTTCCTCCGCCGCGAGGCCGTCCTGCCACCGGAGCGGATCACCGCCGTGGAAACCGGAGCCTGCCCGCACACCGCCATCCGCGACGACATCTCCGCCAACCTCGAAGCGGTCGAGCACCTTGAACAGACCCTGCACCCGCTCGACCTGATCTTCATCGAGTCCGGCGGAGACAACCTCACCGCCACCTTCTCCCGCGGACTCGTCGACACCCAGGTCTTCGTCATCGACGTGGCCAGCGGCGACGACATCCCCCGCAAGGGCGGCCCCGGCATCACCACCGCCGACCTCCTCGTCGTCAACAAGACCGACCTGGCCCCCTACGTCGGCGCCGACCTGGACACCATGAGAGCCGATACCCGCACACAGCGCGGGGACAGGCCGTACGCCTTCACCAGCCTCACCGCACCCGACGGTGTCCAACCCATCGCCGACTGGGTCACCCACAGCCTCGCAGCCTGGCATGCCGCCGGATCCACCCGATGAACGTCACCACCGCGCACCCGCCGACCGAGAACCCGGCGCCGGCCGGCGAACCTCTCGAAGCCGACGGCGGGCCCCACGGCCGGCGCCCCGCCGGACCTACCCCGGCCCACCCGTCGGGAGTCGTCGCCACCGCCCGGATCCGGGCCACCCACAACGGCCGCACCACCACGGTCCCACTCCTGCACAACGACGGCCCCTTCCACCTGCGCCGGCTCCGCGCCCACGGAGAACAGGCGCGCGTCCGCGTACTCGGCGCCATGAGCGCGCCACTCGGCGGAGACCGGCTCGCCCTCGACATCACCGTCGAGACACACGCCCGGCTGGAAGTGACCAGCGCAGCCGCCACCATCGCCCTGCGCGGCCCCACCACCGTCCCGGCCACCTACGACGTACGGGTCAGGGTGGGCGATCACGCGACCCTGCACTGGCTGCCCGAGCCCTTGATCAGTACCCAGGGCAGCACCCTGCACCAGACACTCGCCATCGACCTCGCTCCGACCTCCCACCTGCTCATGCGGGAAGAACAACTCCTCGGCCGCTCGGGCGAACCGCCGGGCCACCTCACCACCCGCCTGACCGTCCACCGCGGCGGACGGCCGCTCCTCGACCAGCACACCGCCTACGGCGACCCCGCACCGGCATGGGACGGCCCCGCCGTCCTCGGAACCCACCGCGCCACCGGACAACTCCTCCTGGTCGACCCGGAGCTCGACACCCCCCGGGAACCGCGTGTCATCTGCGACGACCCCGCACAGGGACACGCCGCCCTGACCCCCCTCGCCGACCCCCGGGCCCTCATCGCCACCGCGGTGGCCCCGACCCCCGCCCGCCTGCGCCACCTCCTGGACACCGCCCTCACCTACGCCTACGAGACGCCGACATCCCAGGGTCTATCATGATTTAGGTGTTTTTAGGCCTTTTGGCCTAGTGGTTTTTTGTTGGGCTGGTTGGCCTATACCCGTCCGGCGGTAAGGCGGCCGTCGAAGAGCTGGTCGAACCCCGACCCGCACCGAGCGCCGGATCATCAAGGTCCGCCTCCTGCGCCGGTGGGGCCCCGCCCGTATCGCACACCTCGGGTGGCCGCGACGCATGACGTGCGCGATATGTGCCTGACATGTGCGCCATCCGTACGGTCCATCGGTAAGGTGTCGGTTCAGGAGGTAAACCTTGTTCGACGCGGTCGACGCGCTGGTCGCGTCGCGCTCCCCGCTGCCGCCGGCGGAGGAGCGCAAGCGGCTGCGCCAGGCTCACGGGCTGACACTGGACGAAGTGGCCGCCGTGCTGAAGGTGCGCCGGGCGACGGTGTCCGGCTGGGAGTCGGTCAAGAAGTCGGTCGAGCCGCGCGGCCCCGAACGAGAAGCCTACGCGCGGCTGCTGAACAAGCTCGCGGAACTCTACCCCGTGCCCGCCGCCCCGGACCCGGCGGCGCCGGCCATGTTCACCGGCCGGTCCGACCTGGCGGAGGCACGGACACTGCCCACCGAGACGCCCCCGGCCGCCGCAGCCACGGCTGAACACGAGACCACCCGGACCGCCCCGGCTTCCGCCGCTGCTGAGCAGGCCGCACCGCACCCGGCTCGTCCTACCAGGAGCACGTCGACGTCCCACCGCACAGGCGCGCGGAAGACAGTCCCGGCCGGAGCCCCGGCGGGCGCCACCGACCCGGGCTTCGAGAACGGACCCCTCGCCGTCGTCGACGGCCAGGTGCTGGCGTACTGCACCGGCGGCCTGGTCCTGGACGTGCCCTCCAGGTCCATCCCGGCCCTGGTGGACTGGACCCTCAACGAGGCGAAACTCGGCCAGCCGAAACTGTCCGGCCCCGGCAAGGACGCCGACCCGCTGCTCGTACTCACCGAAGCAGCGCTGAAGCGCTACGGCCTGCCGACCGCACTCACCCACGAGGAGCGGATCGCCGGGCGGATCCCGGAAGACCACAAGGTCATCAGGCAACTGCACCGCGCCGACTGGAAACTGACCAAGCGCGGCCTCGGCCCGTGGGCCCGGATCTACCGCCCGGCACAGGGCTCGGAGCGCAACTGCGTCCAGCTGTGCGTCCCGTCCTGGCACGCACTCGATGCCCGCCACTGGGGCCACGCCGCACAGCTCCCGCCGGCGGAACTCACCCGGGTCCTGGGCGTCTACGCGTCAAGGGTGATGACGCCGCGCGGATCGACCGCCGTGACCGGCCTGGAACTGATGACCGCGCTGCACCCGCCGACGCGGGCCTCCGAGCCGGACGCCGACGGCAAGCGGCACTCCGAGCACGACCCGGGCTCGCTCGGCAAGGACCCGGTGGACTGCGCACCGTGCGAGGCCCCGGACGGGCACCCACTCCTCAAGGACCTGCCGCGCTTCCACGTCCGCGGCCCGGCGGAGAAGCTGTTCGAGGAGGCCTACGACTGGGCGCGGCCGATGACGGATGCCGAATGCACCCTGCGGCACCTGGTCGGCATCGACGTGAACATGGCCTTCGCTGCCGGCGCGAACGGCCTGCCCGTCGGCCTCGGCGCACCCACTCACGTCGAACAGCCCGTCTTCGACCCGAAGCTGCCCGGATCGTGGCTGGTGGACCTCTCCCACGTCGACCTGTCCCGGGTGAAGATCGGCAAGGACAAGTGGGCGGACCTGGAGGCGAGTCTGCTGCCCAGCCCGTTCACGCCGAAGGGCGAGCGCCCTGAAGGGCTGGCCTGGTACGCGACGCCCACCGTCGCGTACGCGGTGGAACTGGGTTACGAGGTACGTCCGCTGGAGGCGTACGTCCGGTACGACAACGGCCGTTACCTGGACGGCTGGTACCAGCGGCTGCGCGACGCCTACCTCGCCACGATGGCCGACCTCGGTGTCTACACCGATATGGCGCCGGCCGACTTCCTCGCCGCGATGGACGGCTACAGGGAACGCGACCCCGAACTGGCGGCGGTCGCCTCCGCGATCAAGGAGACCGTCAAGGGCGGCCTGGGCAAACTGCGCGAACGCCCCCGCGGCGACGGATGGCGGCCCGGGCAGCCGTGGCACGCGCTGTCCCGCCCGACGTGGCGGCCCGACATCCGGGCGGCGGTCATCTCCCGTACCCGCATCAACCTGCACCGCAAGATCGTCAAGCATGCGGCATTCACCGGCCAGTACCCGGTCGCCGTCCTGTCCGACTGCGTCGTCTACGCAGCGGGCGGGCCCTCGCCATTGGACTTGCTGCCCTACCGGGCCGGTAAGCCGCTGCCCGGCGGCTTCAAGCTCGGCATCAACCCCGGCCTGGTCAAACACGAAGGCACCCAGAGTGTGCTGTGGGGCGAAGGGGTCCGCGAACGGTTCAACGCCCCCGGACTCAACCTCGCCCGCTACATCAAGGACGGCACCGTGACCGACCTCGACAACGGAGAGTAGGACAAGACCACGATGAGCCTGTTCGGGGACGGCCACGACGCCGCGGTACGGAAATCCTTCACCCGCCCGGCACCCAAGAGCGCGCCCGCGCAGATGCGCTACCTGGTCAGGCAGCTCAAAGGCACCAAGGCGGTCGCCCAGATGCTGCGCATCTCCCAGCGCACCGTCGAGCGGTACGTGAAGAACCAGATCAAGAAGCCCCGCCCGGACCTCGCCGCACGCCTGGAGCGCGAAGTGAACAAGCGGTGGCAGCCGCAGATCCGGGCCAGAGCCCGGCGCAAGGCAGCCACCACCGACGGCATCGTCATCGACACCCGCGCCCGCCTCGGCTACACCGCGCCGATCGGCTCCACGGACGAGGACCGTCTCCGGCATCTGGCCGTCGCGCTCCCGCCCCAGTACGCCGCCCGCCTCTTCGAGGCCCAGCAGGCTGGCGCCGGTGACCAGCAGCTCCAGCAGATCGCAGCGGAAGGACTCAGAGAGGTGTACTTCCAGGACGGCGGCCACCGTGCCGGAAGCCTGGAGGAGGTCCGGTTCACGGACATCGAGCACCTGGAGTTCGACCTGTAGGAGCCGCGTCGCCGCGAGCCCCCAGGCCGCGCCGGTTGTGACTGAGGGCTCAAGCGGTCGCAGGTGTGGAGGGGACGCGGGTGTCCGGCTATCGGGGCCCTGGATCCGGGCGGTGCGGGTGTGACCGGCCATCACGCGGCGCGAACTCTCCCGGGTGACGGTCACCTGGAGGACGGTGTCCGTCGTGAAGGAGTCGCCCGGGGTCTTGATGCCCTCGGTGTCCCCGACGGCGGCTTCCATGTACACAGTGCGGCACTCCGGCGCGATGGGTCGTCTGCACCGTGCTGTGGTGCCCGGACGCCGCCGGCCCGAGGATTCCGCGGCGGATGTGTCCGGCTGCGGGGTTGGGTCAAGAACCGACGTGGCCTGACGCTGAGCTGACGGGAGTGCCGGTGCGGGGTGAGAGACGACTCACGAGCGGGGACGATCCGCACAGACACGTGCAGGAGAAGGTGCCGGCCGACGTCTGCCGCAGCTCGTGACGTGATGGCGGCCGTGGACGAGAGCGTCGCCCGGACGGCCCCGCCTCCCGGCGTGTTCCCCCGGGTGCCGCCGAAGCACCGGTTAGGGTCGACGGGCATGCCGGAGACGGCGAACCATCCTGTACCTCCGTCCCCGTCGCCCCGCCGTTCTGAGGGAGCGTTCAGCTTGGCCCGGAACCGCCGTCTGATCCTGAGTACCCCGTCCGAGGTCTGGAGCCTGCTGTCCGACGGACACCGCTACGGCGAGTGGATGACCGGCACCCAGCAGATTCTCGCCGTCGACCCGCACTGGCCCCAGGTGGGCGCCCGGCTGCGTGTCCGGGTCGGTGCCGGCCCAGGTCCTCGAGGACACCTGCGTCGTCCGCATCTGTGAACCCGAGCGCCGCCTGGAACTGGAGGCGAAGGCCGAACCGTTCGGCGCGGCCCGCATCGCGATGAAGCTGGTGCCCTGGGGGGACGCCACGCTCTTCGTTCTCGACTGGCATGCCTTGCGGGGACCCGGCATCCGGATGCACGGACTGCCCGCGGACTACCTCGTCGAGGTCCGCAACGGCATGATGCTGACCAAGCTGGCCCGGATCGCGGTCCAGGAGCACGACCGCGCGCTTCAGCGGGGTTGAGGGCGGAGTTGCTCCGCCCGGTCGCGCCGACAGGAACTCCGGCCGCGTCATGGCCCGGGACCCGACCACCCGACACTCCCACACCGGCCGGCCCGCGCCGCGGGGCCGGCGGCCCCGGACTGCGCAGCGGCTGCCGCCTTCAGCAGGGTCCAGCCGTCGATCTCCACCACGCGTCGCCCCTCCGGCTGCCACCCACGGGTCGACGCCGCGTCGAGCAGGGCCCGGACGGAACCGGGTTCGTGCAGGTTCAGAGAGGCGCCACGGATGTATCCCACGTCTCCGGAGCCCAGGGGAGCCCCGCCCGGGACGTACCGGCCCGGGCCCTCGGTGAAGACGATGCGCAGTGGGCCGCCGACACTGGCTGGCTGCGGGTACAGGGTGAGGGTCTCGCGACATGACCTGCCGCTGTCCGCCACGCTGTGGCTGTGACGCAGCGTCCACAGATACGCGCGCCCGTCGGCAATCAGCCGACGAGGCTTCTTCGGATGACGGGGCACAAGCTCGAGGATACGTGACCCTGAACAGCCTCTGTGGGCCCACACTTTGACAAGACGGCAGGACGGTCGTCGAACGTGGGTGAGACCGGTCCCGGCACCGACAGGAACCAGCTGGAAGAAGCGGGCCCAGGCGCGCACACGGACACCAACCGCTCCCAGAGCGTCGCGGCATCCAGCCGCCTGCCTACGGCTTCCCGCCATGGCCCTGCTCGCCCGTGAGCGGACCGCGGCTCTGCCCGGTTGCTTCCCTGCCCAGGGCACAGAGGACCAGGACGAAGCGTGCAGATGGTGAGTGGTGTTCAGCCGTACACCACCGACCACGGACGCGGAGTGTCGCCGGGTGGGTGGGCAATGCCGTTGCCCCGCGCGGCGGCGGTGTGCTGGCGGGCCAGGACCTCGGCGGCGAGTTCCGCGAAGCGGCAGGCAGCCGGGTGGGTTCCGCGACCGGTGGGCCAGGCGCCACTGATGCGGACGGTGAGAGGGCAGCCCGCCAGGGGTGACCAGGCGACACGGGGCTCTTTACGGGCCGCCGGTCCCCGGTCGAAGGCGACTCCGTGTCCTGCCGTCACGAGGGCGAGCAGGAACTCGAAGTTGGAGGCGTGGCGGACGCGGCCTGGCACGAAGCCCTCGGCGCGGCACAGGTCGAGGATGCGGTCGTGCCAGCCGGGTGCGTGTGCGCGGGGGAAGAGAATCAGGTCGTGGCCGGAGAGGTCGCTGAGCATCACTTCCGGTAGCCGGGCCAGGGGTGATGTGCGGGGGAGCACGACGCCCAGGTCCAGTGAGACGCCGGGGCCGAGCCGTAGTTCGGTGGCGTCCACGGGGTGGTGCACGAGTCCGACGTCCAGGCCGCCGGAGGCCAGCAGCCGCAGTTGCTCCGCGGTGGTGACCTCCTGCAGGTCGACGGAGAGCTCCGGAGCGTGTTCCGCGCAGGCGGAGAGCAGGGCCGACAGCACGGCGGCCGTGGTGTCGGGCGGCACGCCCGCGCGCAGGGTGCCGAGGGCGCCGTCGGCGGCGCGCCGGGCCAGGGTACGCAACTTCGTTTCCCGGGCGAGGATTTCTTGGGTCTCGTCCAGCAGCGCTGCTCCGGCGGCGCTGAGCCGGACGCCGCGCTGAGAGCGGTCGAACAGTTCGGCTCCGAGTTCCTTCTCCAGCCGGCGGATTGCCTGGCTGAGCGGCGGCTGGGCCATGCCCAGCCGCTCAGCGGCCCGGCTGAAGTGCAGCTCGTCGGCTACGGTGACGAAAAGACGCAGGTGGCGCAAGAGATCCACGATCAGGATCATATGCGGAAGCCGCCGTGCGGGGGACGGTCCGATCGGTCGGCCCGGCCGATGACGGGGAACGTCGATGTCCGAGGACGAGTGATGAGCACGCGAACAGCGACCGAAGATCGGGTCCTGCGGGTTTTCGCCGAGGCCGGCGCGAGGGGGCAGCTACATGTCGTTCCCGTCCGTGCGTGCACGCCGGCCGCCGGGGAGCCCGACGGTGAGCTGGACGTCCGCGAAGTCGCGGTGGGGGCCGATGACGCCGTCGTCATCGCCTCCATCTTCAAGATACTGCTGGTGCTGGAGTTCGCCCGGCAGGCCGTGGCCGGCCAGCTGGATCCGACGGAACGGGTGCGGGTGACCTCGGCCGACCGGCTCGGCGGCTGGGGCACCGCCGGCTGCCTGGACGACGTCGAGCTGTCGTTGCGCGATCTGGCCTACTTCGCGATGTCGGTCAGTGACAACTCCGCTGCCGATCTGCTGCTGGACCGTGTCGGCCTGGACACCGTGAGACTGCTCGCGAAGGAACTCGGCCTGCACCGGACGTGCCTTGTGGGCGGCCCGAGGGACCTGCTGGTGGCGATGCTCGCGGAGGTCGGGGCGCGGGACGAGAGGGAGTTCGCCGTACGCTATCCGGCCCTGCCCGACGAGAGGAAGCGCCGACTGGCGGTGCTGGACCCCCGCCACACCACGTCCAGTACGCCCCGGGAGATCACCCGGCTGCTCCGACTCATCTGGACCGATGCCGCCGGGCCGCCGGAAGCCTGCGCGCTCGTGCGCGATCTGATGAGCAAGCAGGTCTTCCGTCACCGGCTGGTGTCGGGCTTCCCGGACGGCGTCGCGGTCGCGGCCAAGACCGGCACGCTGCCCGGGCTGCACATGGAGGCGGGCGTCGCCCGCTACCCGGATGGCGAGTGCTATGCGATCGCCGTGTTCGCGCGCACGCATGATCTGACAATCTCCCGTGTCACGGTGGACGCTGCGATCGGCCGGGCCGCCGGAATCGCGGCAGCTTTCCTTCGCGGCGACGGCCGCTGACCGGCGCACATATGCGTTCGCGTATCGCGGGTACCGGGCTTCCGTCTTGGACAAGCCACTTCATCCGTTGATCTGCTGACGCCATGACCCAGGACGTACATGCCTCGAGCAGCTCAGATGTTCCCTCCGGCCGCCGGCTCGGCCGCCGTACGATGCTGCGGGGCGCCGCACTCGGTGCGGCATCCCCGCTGATCCTGGCCACGACAGCCACGACAGCCGCGGCGTCCGCGACCACCGGCCGCGACCGGGGTGGTGCCCGGGCCGCCCGCGCCGTGTCGTTCCGCTGGCTCGGCACCGCTGGCTGGCGCATCGACGTGGCCGGCCGCACCGTGCTCTTCGACCCTTACCTCACCCGTTTCCGCACGGGCCTGTTCGACGACGGCCTCGACCCGCAGACCGAGCTGACCACGGATCCCGCCCTCGTGGACCCGCACATCGGCCGTCCCGAGCTGGTGCTGGTGAGCCACTCCCACTGGGACCACCTCGGTGACGTGCCGTACATCGCCAAGACCACCGGCGCCCGCGTCATCGGCACCGAGACCACGTACCACCTGCTCACCGCCCTCGGAGTCGACCCGAAGCAGATCTCCGTGGTGAAGGGCGGCGAGGTACTGCACATCGGCACTATCACCGTCGAGGTCGTCCCCAGCCTGCACAGCCGTAACAAGAACTGCGCGTACTTCGCCCCGGGCACGCTGAACGCCCCGCCCACGACGGTTCCCAGCACCATCGCGGACCTGCCCGAGGGCGACACCCTGGCCTTCCGGGTGACGGCCGGGGAGCGCGGCCCGTCGGCATTCCTCATGGGGGCCAGCGACTTCGACGAACGGGCGGTGCGGGGCCTGCGCCCCGACCTCGCGATGGTCGCCGTGCCCACCACCACTACCACCACCCATCACTACGTGCCCCGACTGCTGAACGCGCTGGACACCCCCGGTGTCGTCGTCCCTGTCCACTGGGACAACTTCGAGCTGCCGCTGAGCGGTTCCCCGGTCCGCGATCCGGCGATGAACCTCGACGCCTTCCTCGCCCAGGTCGCGAAGGCCTCTCCGGCCACTCGGACAGTCGTCCCGGACTACCACACCGTGTACAACGGCGACATGCGGCCCACGGCCCAGTAGACGAGACCCTGCCCCTGCCGCGCCGGCCCCGAGCCCGCGGCCCGGCAGGGCAGTCCGATCCCCTCACGTGTCGCCCTCCCGGCCATCGGTGACCGGACGAGTCGCCTGGACCGGCGGGCCCCTTGACCCACCGACTGGGTACCGGCCAGGTGCGGGGGACACCCACCGGTGGCGCCGACCTCACACCCGGCATGGGCGGCGCAAGCACCTCGCCGCGTGGTCGCCGCAGCGCCTTCAGGAGAGAGTGACTTCACGGGCGGAGAAGTCGTGCACCAGGGCCGGCTCAGAGCCAATGGGGATGGGCGCGTGCAAGGTCACCGGCCCTCCGGCTTCTCGTAGTACGCGACGGCCGCACCGCTCGCCCGGAGCCCGGAGCCCGGCGGCCTGCATCCGGCTCTACAACTCCTCGTAGAGCGAGGTGATCACCGGTGATGAGTTGCGGCTCGAAACTCTCCATAACGGCCGTCAGCTCTGCCACATGCATCACCGGGATCCGTTTGCTACCACGTCGTCAGGCGATATCCGTCCCTCACTGCCGATCACTGCCGATCACGGCGAAGCCTCGCCTCGACCAGAGCCGTCCGCGTCGCGTCGGCAGCCACGGCCGTCTCCAGCTCGGCGCAACCGCGGCACGGTGATCTGCGACGTTCTGTAGCGGACGGAGAGGCAGGTGGCCTACCGGCGGGCGCGGCCATGGTCAGGGTCACGGACACTGAGTCAGTATTTTTTGAACCCTGGCCGTGAGGCGCGTACGGCTGGGTGATCTGGCTCGTGGCGAATGGCGGCCAGTTGCTGGAGCAGTCTTGCAGTCGGCCCCTGCGATTGAACGCCCTCCGCGCGGTCGGGGTAACCGACTGCGCTGACCGCCTGCGGAGCAGACGGCCGGTTCAGCCTGCCAGCTGCTGCAGCCATTCGCGTAGCAGAGCCGCCTCCGTGTCTCGCAGAGGTACTCCGGTGGTGAGCGCGGTTTCCAGCGCAGCATCGAGGGCGAGTGCGCGCGAGGCCAGGTCCGACCCGGACGAGGCGGGCGGGTCCGTGGTGATCGAGGCGATGACGGTGTCCCGCAGCCGTGCCGAAGTGGTCAGGTCCCGCTCCGCGGGCTCTTCGCCGATCAGCGCCAGCGTGGCACCGGTCGTCGCCGCGTGGATGACGCGGGTCGCCTGCGCCGCTGGAACCCGAAGGCGCCCGGCCTCGGCCGCCCGGCCCAGCAGTGTCACCAGCAGGGCGTGCGCCTCGTCCGCGGCCGGGGGCCGCCGCCCGGGCTGCACAGTGCCGTACATGAGCATATAGAACGCCGGGTGCCGCACCCCGAAGTCGACGTGCAGGTCCCAGCCGCGGTAGAGGTCGGCCACCGGGTCGTCGGGCGTCAGCGCCAGCGCTTCGCGTTTCTCGGCCAGGTACATCTCGAACCCGTAGGCGGCCAGCTCGGCCAGGAGCCCGTCCTTGTCGTCGAACATCCGGTACAGCGCGGGGGCCGTGATGCCCGCGGCTGCGGCGACAGCGCGCGTGGAGACCGCCTCACTGCCGCCCTCTTCCAAAAGCTTGGCGGCCACCTGCAGCACCTGGCGCCGGGCGGCGCGTCGTCCCTCGTTCATGGAACAATGATATCTCATTTTTCGTATCGCTGCCTTATCGATGCTACTGTTCTAGCCGGAACATCGATCCATTCTGATGGTGGTCGGCGCCGGCCCGCGACACCTGCCCGGCCTGGGCCGTCGGCCCTCACTCGTGGAGCCGTGCGGCCGACCGCCGCAGCGGGCGGCTCGTCGTCCGCCGGTGCCATGACCGAACACGCCGCCGTCGCGGCAGGAAAGGAACACCCATGTCCGATATCTCGATCGTCATCGCGTCACATTCCGGCTACGGCCACACCGTGCAGATCGCCGTGGCCGTGGCCGACGGCGCGCGCTCCCTCGCCGGGACGCACGTCCACCGCCTGGACGTCGCCTCCCTCAGTGACGCCGACTGGGAACTGATGGACGCCGCGGACGCCATCATCTTCGGCACCCCCACCTACATGGGCACCGCCTCCGGGGCGTTCCACGTCTTCGCCGAGGCCAGCAGCAAGCGGTGGATGACCCGCGCCTGGAGCGACAAGCTCGCGGCGGGATTCACCAACTCCGGCTCCATGAGCGGCGACAAGCTGCACACCCTGCAGTACCTGGCGCTCCTGGCGGCCCAGCACGGAATGCTCTGGGTGAGCCTTGACCTTCTGCCGGGCTGGAACACCACCACCTCCAGCCCTCAGGACGACAACCGCCTCGGCTTCTATCTCGGCGCCGGCGCGCAGAGCTTCAATGACACCCCCCGCGGTCCACGACGCAGACCTGAACACCGCCCGCCACCTCGGCCGGCGCGTCGCCGAGCACACGCGCATCCACCGCGCCGGCCTGACCGCCGCAGCCCACTGACACCACGGTCCGGCAAAGGGCACAGATCACGGACGGCCTCGACCTTCTCCGCCACCGTCACGGGCGTCGCCGTCGCCCACCCCGCCGCCCGCCTCGCCGCCTCCCCGTTCCACTCACTGCGGCGCGTCTGCTCGTTCACCGGCGGTTGGATCAGTTCGTACGCATCGGGCGCCGACGCCAGATGCTGTGCACTTCGAAGGAGACGCCCTCCTGCAGCTGGTCCTTCGACCACCGCGCGGCCACCCACCGATACGTGCGCACCGCGTGGAAGGACAGCCCTATCGCCTCGGCGAAGAGGCGTAACGAGCCCTCCACCCCCAGCCCCTCGCCCTCCCCGAGGGCCACGTTCCCGCCGTGTGTACGCAGCGGGGCGATCTCCAGAGCGGCTTCCTTCAATGCGAACTGGCAACCCGTCACCACCTCGACCAGCTGCAATGACTGGTCCACCAAGACGTTGAAGCGGTCGCGCAGCACGCTTCCGATCGTCTGGGCCACGGCACTCACTCCCGGACGGGCCGAAGGGCCGATGCCTTACCGACCGGGGAAGCTCCGGCCCGCACGGACAGCAGAGTCCGACGCACTTCACCATGGTCATCAGGACTGACCGAAAGACTCCCGGGCGCACACCAACGCACCAACCAGCTTCCAGTGCGTCGGCCATGTCAAGGTCAACCAGCACCGCGCGGTGACCGGGCACGTCAAGACCGTGTCGGTCAGGCGTGAGGGCCGAAAGTGGTTCGTCGTGCTGACCCTGAGCAGGACCGGCCCGAACCGCTGCCCGTGATCGGTTCCGCGGTCGGCATCGATCTGGGTATTGCGAACTTCCTCGCCGACTCGAACGGCGATTTCGTGCCAATCCCGCGTCATGGCCGCCATGCGGCTGCGAAACTGGAGACGGCGCAGCAGGCCCTGTCCCGGTTCCCCCGGTGTAAGTCGAGGGACCGAACCGCCAACCATCAGCGCGCGGTGGAAAAGGTCGCCCAGTTGCATGGCAAGGTGCGGCGCCAGCGGCTCGACCACGCGCACAAGACCGCGCTCGGCCTGGTCCGCGCACACGATTTCATCGCGCACGAAGACCTCAGGATCCGCGACACATGAGCAGGCCCCCGCACCGAAACCCGACCCTGACCGGCCGGGCACCCTCCTGCCCAACGGGGCCGCCACGAAGGCCGGGCTCAACAGGTCGAAACGATGCCGGATCGGGGGTGTTCCTGACGATCCGGCACGCCAAGGCTGAAAGCGCCGGACGGGAAGTGATCGCCGTGGCCCCCCGCAACACCTCCCGCACCTGCCCCGCATGCGGGCACACAGCGAAGGAGAACCGGCCCACACAGGAAAGGTTCCACTGCGTCGCGTGTGGCCACCACGCGCACGCCGACACAGTGGGAGCCACCAAGGTTCTACGGGCCGGGCTGGTCCGTCGCGACGCCAACCCGGCGTAACGAGAAGCCCCCGGCTTCAGCCGGGGGAGGAGTCACCTGCGTGTCGTCGGTCGCCTCGCCGGGATCCTGGCCACCGCCACGGACATCTCGCCACCGGCACCAGGGGCGGGAAACCGCGCGGAGAACGCTCCCTGGCGACCGAACTCGAAAGGGCCACCCAGTGCGTCACCCACCGCCGAGCCGACGATCACGCCGGCGGTCCGCTGCATCCGCTTCATCGGCGCAGACTATCTGTGCCGCGCAGACGACCGCAGGTCCTGTCGTCCCCCGTCCCACTTCGGCTCGCCCGCCCCTGGCGGCGGCGCAGGGTCGGAAAGACAGCGGGGCGGCGAACAACGGTTCCGGCAGTGTCCGCGCGACAACCCATGCCTCCCCCCCCCAAGCCTCCCTGTCGGCAAACCGAGTGTGCTCGAGCCGCCGACTACCGGCCCGACCACGGCACGTCAGAGGGCACGTGGCCCCTCACCGAGGGCTCTGTGCCGAGCCGGCGCACGTCCGGGTCCCAGCGCAGCCGACCGCCGGCTCCCCTGGATCCCGTGCTCTGCGGTCTGACATCGCGGTCGCCCACCGTCCGCAACGAATACCACCGAATCCGGCGGTGCCGCCGGTACGGCCGAGCGATCTGAACCGCTACCGGGAATCAGGCGGCGACGAGCTCCTGCTCGCGGTCCGGCGTTTTGACCGTGGGCTTCTTGTTCGGCAGCGAGAGCCGGAAGACCTTGTGCCACGCGGAGAACACCTGCTTGGGCAGCGGGCCGGTGACGTATTCCAGCTCGTACTTCTCGAACAGGGCGCGCACCTTCACCGCGACCTCGGCGTACCGGTTGCTCGGCAGGTCCGGGAACAGGTGGTGCTCGATCTGGTGCGACAGGTTGCCGGTCATGAAGTGCATGGCCTTGCTGCCGCTGATGTTCGCGGAGCCCATCATCTGACGGAGGTACCACTGGCCGCGCGTCTCGCCCTTGATCGATCGGCGTTCGAAGACCTTCACGCCCTCGGGGAAGTGACCGCACATGATCACCGAGTGGGTCCAGACGTTGCGGACCACGTTCGCGGTGAACGTGGCGGCCAGCGTGGGCAGGAACGACGGGCCCGACAGCAGCGGGTGGATCACGTAGTCCTTGAGCACCTGCTTGCGGATCTTGCGGCCCACGGCCCTGGCCCGCGCGCGGAACTCCGGGTTCTTGCGGCGGCGCTTGTGCAGGTTCTTGCCGAGCTCCAGGTCGTACGCCGCGATGCCGTACTCGAAGAAGCAGGCGTTGATGAAGTTCCACAGCGGCTGGCCGAGGTGGAACGGGTGCCACTTCTGGTCCTCGTCGACGCGCATGATGCCGTAGCCGAGGTCGTTGTCCTTACCGATCACGTTGGTGTACGTGTGGTGCAGCTCGTTGTGCGAGTGCTTCCACTGCTCGGACGGCGAGACGTGATCCCACTCCCAGGTGGTGGAGTGAATTTTCGGGTCCCGCATCCAGTCCCACTGGCCGTGCAGGATGTTGTGGCCGATCTCCATGTTGTCCATGATCTTCGCCACGGACAGCCCGGCGGTGCCGAGCACCCACGCGGGCGGGAAGATCGAGAACAGCAACACGCCCCTGCTGACCAGCTCGAGCTTGCGCTGCGCCGAGATGACCTTCCGGATGTAGGCGGCGTCCTTCTCGCCGCGGTCGGCGATCACCTCGTCGCGGATGGCGTCGAGCTCGCGGCCCAGTTCCTCGATCTGCTCCGCGGTCAGGTGGGCGGTGGGGTCGATGGCGGTCAAAGTGCTCCTACCGTTCGATGTCGCAGGGGCCCGCCGCGGCGGACACGCAGGTCTGGATGAGGACGCCCGGCTCGGCCTCGGTGATCTCGCCGGTGCGCAGGTCACGGACGGCGCCCGCCTTGAGCGGCGTGACGCAGCCGAAGCAGATGCCCATGCGGCACCCGGAGGGCATGAGCACGCCGGCCTCCTCGCCGATGTCCAGCAACGGCGTGGCACCGTCCGCGCCGACGGTCTTGCCGGTGACGCTGAACGTGACCTCGCCGCCGTCGCCGGCGACGACGATGCTGGGGCGGAAGCGTTCGGTGTGCAGGCGTTCCGGGAGGCCGTGTCCGGTCCAGTGTTCTTCGGCGGCGTCGAGCAGACCTGAGGGCCCGCAGACCCAGGTCTCGCGCTCGGTCCAGTCGGGCACGAGTTCGTCGAGACGGGCGATGTCGAGCATGCCGTTCGTGTCGGTGTGCACCTCGGTGAGCCGCAGCTTCTTGTCCGCGACCAGGCCGTGCAGTTCGTCGCGGAAGATCACGTCCTGCGGCTGTGGCGCGCAGTGGACCATGACGACGTCGTCGAACTCGGTGTCGCGCAGCATGCCCATCACGGGCGTGATGCCGCTGCCGGCCGTCAGGTAGAGCACCTTGGCGGGCTTGACCCGCGGCAGCACGAAGTCACCGGTCGCCTGGTCGAGCTGGATCAGCGTGCCCGGCTTCGTCCTGCGGACCAGGTGGCTGCTGACCTTGCCGTCCGGGATCGCCTTCACGGTGATCGTGATGCGGCCGTCCCGGCGGTCTGTCGGCGAGGTGATGGAGTAGGCACGCCACAGGCGCACCCCGTCGACGTCGACCCCGATCCGCACGTACTGACCGGCTGTGTGGCCGCGCCAGCCCCGCCCCGGCCTGATCACGACAGTCGCGGCGTCACGCGTCTCGGGACGCACGGCCTCGATGCGCCCACGCAGGTCGGCGCCCGTACGCAGCGGGCTGACCAGGTCGAGGTAGTCCGACGGCAGCAGTGGCGTCGTGACCATCTCCAACATTTTCCACGCCCTGCTGCGGAGGGCTGCACTCGTCATGACTCCAGCTTGCTGGGCCACAAGGCGTAAAGTCCTGACCGCAAGACGTAAATCTGGTCGGCTAGATTGTTCGCAGGGAACGAAACGTGAGCCATGCAATCCGGAGGGCCAGCGAACTGGCCCTGGACGAGACGACGGTCACCGCACTTCGGGCCGCGCTGAAGACCACCGCCGACGAGATCGTCCAGGCGATCATCGACGAGGTCCCTTCCTACGCCAACGCCCTTTCGGGCCGCATGGGCGGCACCATCCGCCGAGCCGTCCGCACCGCCCTGGGGCACTACCTGGACCTGGCGAGCGGCAAGGCCACGGGCGGCGACGCCGGTGACGCGGCCTACGAGCTGGGCCGCGGTGAGGTGCGCGACGGCCGTTCGATGGACGCGCTGCTCAGCGCGTACCGGGTCGGCGCCCGCGTGGCCTGGCGATGCCTGGCCGCGGGTGCCGTACCCGCAGGTCTGCCCGCCGGCGAGGTCGCCAAGTTCGCCGAACTGACCTTCGCCTACATCGACGAGCTCTCCGCCGCGAGCGCCGCGGGCCACGCCGACGAACTGGCCGCCCGGGGCAGGGCCCACGAGCGCCACCTGGAACACCTGGCCCGCGACCTCCTCGCCGACGCGAACCCGGACGCGCTGCTGGCCTCTGCCCAACGGGCCGGATGGCTGCCTCCTGTCTCGCTGACCGCCGTCCTGCTGCCCGCCGCCCAGGCCCGGCCTGCCTACCGCGCGCTCGACCCGAGCACCCTCGTCCTCGACGATCTGCCGGATGCCACCGGTGTGCTGCTCGTTCCCGATGCAGACCGGTCACGTCTCCTGCGACAGCTGACCGACCGCACCGCCGTGGTCGGCCCGGCCCGGCCATGGACTCGTGCGTCCGCCTCGTACGCGAGAGCCGTACGCGCCCGCTCCCTTTCCGCCGGTATCCGCGACACCGAGGAGCACCTGCCGGAGCTGGTGCTGAGTGCCGACATGGACGCCTTCACGGACCTGCGCGCCCGAGCCCTCGCACCGTTGCGGACCTTGCCTGTCGCAACCGCACGGCGGCTGGAGGAGACCTTGCGGGCGTGGCTGCTGCACCAGGGCAGGCGGGAGGAGGCGGCGGCGGAGTTGTTCGTCCATCCCCAGACAGTCCGGTACCGGATGTCACAGCTGCGGGAGCTGTTTCCGGACCTCTCCTCGCCGCACCGGGTCCTTGAGCTGACGCTGGCGCTCGGTCTCCGGGCCGGCTGACACGTACTTCGACCGCCCACGACCGCGTCCGCGAGCGGTCCGGGGAATCCGGCCTGCGTCTCGGTGCCGCTAACACCCATCGAGCTCGTGCACGGTAGGCGGTGAGGCGTCGAGCTTGGGCTTGTTGATCATGGTCTTGTGGTGGGGGAACGCGTCATGGGGCGCGATCATCAGCGACCGGAGGATCACGGGCCTGTCAGCCGACGTGATCGCTGAACTCCTCGCAGAGTTCGGCCGTTGTGGCACGACCGGCACCAGGCCTTTGCGTCCCGGCCGCGGAAGCGGGCTGTGGGCGCGGGTGTGAAGCACCGGTTGGTGTTCGTCGACCGGCTCCCGGGCCTTTCCCTCTGGGCGTGGACACCTTGGACACTGGACCTTGAGGGTCCAGGGATGTCACGCATGGTGATGAAGGTGTATTCGGCGGAGTTCAGGGCGGACGCTGTCGCGCTGTACCTGTCGGACCCGAAGAACACGTTCGAGGGCGTGGGCAAGGACCTGGGGATCAGCCGGGAGACGCTGCGCAACTGGGTGCGGACCGAGCGGGGCCGCAGGGGCCACGCGGCGGGCACCAGCGGCTCGCCGCGGGCGGCACGGACTGCCGAGGTAACCTCCGACGATGTGCTGAAAGAAGAGAACAAGCAGCTCAGGGCCCGGGTCAGGGAGCTGGAAGCCGAACGGGAGATCCTGCGGAGGGCCGCGAAGTATTTCGCCGGCGAGACCAACTGGTGAGGACCCGTAATTTAGCTACTGCTTGAGTTGATCTCGTCATGGTGCTCGATCAGGCGCATCAAGGCTTCGAGCGTGCGGGGAGGGTGGGGCCTGTGGAAGACGAGGACTCTGGCGAGCTCGGGTCCGGCGAAGGCCAGCATCGGTTTGGACCTCCCTGCGTGGTAGCTCAGCACGTTGCGCTTGCGGCCCATCAGTTCGGCCGCGAGAGTCAAGGTGACGGTGTTGTGGCTGCGCAGCACGGCGACCAGGACACGGTGACGGTGATCGAGGGTGCCGAAACCAGGGTTACGGCCGCGACTGTCCCTGTCTGCGCTCTGGCGTTCGGCTTCGGTCAGGAGCAGTTGGCACGGTTCGAGCTGGAGGACGAGCTGCTCGAAGTGTTCTCGGGTCATGCCAGTGAGTGCGGGGTGGGTGAGGAGGAAGGTGGCGCCGGCCGGGATCGGAGGGCCCGAATCGGCCCGTGAATCTTCCGGAGGCTGCTGGCCGGGGTCCTGCGGGGCGATGGTGTAGTTCCACTCACCATGGAACTCATCGCGTTCGACGCGTCGCTCGGCGCTCTGGCGTTCGGCTCGGGTGAGCACGCGCCCCGTGGGGTATGCGTTCTCGTCCAGCACGGCCTGGACGGTCAGTCCGGTGCTGGTGCGGGTGGCCGAGATGGTCTCCAGCAGTACCTCGTAGCTGGTCAGCGGCTGCCCGCGCAGGCTGTGGGTGATCCGGGAGAACAGACGATGTTCCACCTTGTTCCATTTTGAGGTACCTGGTGGGAAGTGCATGACGGTGATACTCAGCCCGGACTCGTCGGCGAAGTCGGCCAGGCCCATTTTGAACAGGCGGGAGTCCGCCGAGTTGGCCCCTCCGGCATCGGCGGTGACGAGCAAGCGATCGGTGCTGGGATGATCGAGGCGTCCTTGGACCTTCCACCAGCGGCGCAGGGACTCCACCGCGAAGGCAGCGGTGTTGCGGTCGGTGCCCACATTCACCCAGCCGCTATCGCGGCCCAGGTCGTAGATGCCGTATGGAATGGCGAACGGGGTGTCGGGGCGGAAGAAGTCGTGATCCGGAGCGGTGATCGGCTGCCCTTTGGGGCAAGGCCATGAAGTTATGGGTCGGGTTCGTGGCTGCAGGTGGGGTCTGATCTGGAGGAACGCCGGACGCGAGAAGCGGAGCCCCGGTAGAACTGGCTGGTCCGCCAAGACAAGCCGTTCACAGCACCGGAGGCTCCGCTGTCGGGTCAGTGTGTCATCAGCCGCGAGATCGCGGTAGCCGACGGTCTTTTCGCTCCGGGTCACTTGGGTGAGCTGACGCAGATCGTCCCGTTCGAGATGGCCGACGCCGCCCTGGCCGAGTGCGGGGCCGTCCAGCAGCGGTTGCGGAAACTCCCTGCCCGGGTGGTCGTTTACCTCCTCCTGGCTGCTGCTCTGTTCGAGGAGTGCGGCTATCCGGCCGTGTGGGCCAGGATGACCTCCGCACTGCGCTCCCTGCCTGTCCCGAAGATCACCGCGACGGCACTGTGGCACGCCCGCGCCAGGCTCGGCGTTCGCCCCATGCGGGCCCTGTTCGACCTGCTGCGCGGCCCGGCGAGCGCGATCCGCACCACCGGGGCCCGCTGGGCGGGACTGCTGGTCGTCGCCGTCGACGGCACGTACCTCGATGTCCCCGACGGTCCCGCCACCCGAGCCCACCTGGGCAAAGGCTCCAACCAGTACGCCACCTCGGGCTATCCGCAGATCTGCCTGGTCACCCTGGTCGCCTGCGGCACCCGGGCAGTGATCGACGCCGTCTTCGGCCCGCGCACCAGCGGCGAGACCACCCACGGCAAGCGCCTGGCCCGCTCCCTGCACGAGGGCATGATCGTCCTGCTGGACCGCGGCCTGTCCTCCAACGCCTTCCTGACCACGGTCGCGGACACCGGCGCCGCGTTCCTCGCCCGGCTGTCCGCCACCCGCAAGCCACCGGTCCTGCACCGCTTCGACGACGGCTCGTTCCTGTCCCGGATCGGCACGCTGGAGGTCCGCATCATCGAATGCGAGATCACCATCGCCACCACCGCCGGCCGCACCACCGGCGTCTACCGCCTGGCCACCACCCTGCTCGACCACCACCGCCACCCGGCATTCGAGCTGGTCAAGCAGTATCACGAGCGGTGGGAAGCGGAATCCGCCTTCTTCGCGATCAAGAAGTCCATGCTCGGACGCCGGGTCCTGCGCGCCCGGACCATGGCCGGCATCGCCCAGGAGGTCTACGCCCTGCTGACCGCCTACCAGCTGATCCGGATCGCCATCGCCGACGCCACCGCGACCCTCCCCGACGCGGACCCCGACCGGGCCAGCTCCAGCATCGCCCTCCAAACCGCCCGCGACCAGGTCATCCAGGCCGCAGGCGTGATCGCCGACACCGCCGTCGACCTCGTCGGAACCATCGGCCGCGCCGTCCTGAACCAGCCGATGACAGCACGCCGACTCCGCGTCAGTCCCCGCGCCGTCAAGCGACCACTGTCCCGATACGCGTACAAGAGCCTGCGCATGGACCGACGCACCTACAAGGCCACCATCAGCATCGACATCCTGTTGACAGGGCCCATCAGCCCATAACTTCATGGCCTTG
>NZ_NEUB01000755.1 GCF_002910825.1 Streptomyces sp. SM1
CTCGGCACAGGCCAAAGCCGCGAGCGGCTTCGACAAGGCCGCCTTCACCGTCGACTGGAAGACCCGCCAGGCCCGCTGCCCCGAAGGACGGACCAGCAGCGGCTGGTATCCCGTCACCCAGCACGGCCGCGACGCCATCGTCGTGGAATTCGCCAAGGCCGACTGCCGCACCTGCCCCTCCCGCGGCAAGTGCACCGCAGCGGCCCGCGGCAACCGCATGCTCACACTGCGGCCGAAGGAACTGCACGAAACCCTCGCCGCCGCCCGCGCCGAGCAGAAGACCGACTCCTTCAAGACCCGGTACAAGCTGCGGGCCGGGGTGGAGGGCACCGTCAACCAGGCCCTGGACGTCACCGGGATCCGCCGGGCCCGCTACCGCGGACTGCCCAAGGTCCGCCTCCAACACGCCTTCTCCGCCACCGCTATCAACATCGTACGACTCGACGCCCACTGGGCCGGGCAGCCCCTGGACCGCTCACGCAGCAGCCACCTCACCCGACTCAGCTACAAACTCGCCAGTTGACACACGAATTGCGCACCAGAGTCCGGAGCAGCTACAAAGCCACCACCAGCATCGAAATCCTCGCGGCCACCAGCCCTTGACAACACAACCCAGACGCAAACTTCACGGCCTTGGGACTAGCCTGCGGCGCCGCTGTCCCTCCGGCGGGGGTGGGGAAGCGCCCGGCGGGTGGGTGGGCCGGTGCCGGGTCGGGGGTTTCCGTCCTCGGACTGGCGCGGAATGGGTGACTCGGTGGAGCCGAGGGTGTTGACACGCCAGTCGCTGCGGGCGGACACCCCCGCCCCGTCCCCTTCCCGCCGCACGCGGCCGCCCCGTCCCGCTCCCCGCTCTCCGCGGACAGTCGTGCCTCCCCCAGAGGGGGGGTGCCTCTATGTCCTTCGTCAAGGCACCCTTGTCGGGTTTGGGGTGGTTCGGTGTTGCTGGGGTTATGCGGCGAGCTCGACGTCTTTCGGTGTCCGGGGTTCGTAGAAGGTGCCGTCGCGGAGCATGGCGAACAGGACGCTGATGCGCTGGCGGGCGAGGCGGAGGAGGGCTTGGGTGTGGGTCTTGCCGCGGGCTCGCTGGCGGTCGTAGTAGGTGCGGGAGGCCGGGTCGGCGTTCATGCAGGCGAAGGCGGACAGGAACATCGCCCGTTTGAGTTGCCGGTTGCCGCCTCGGGGTGCGTGTTCGCCGTGGATGGAGGTGCCCGACTGCTTCGTGGTGGGGGCCAGTCCGGCGTAGGAGGCGAGG
>NZ_NEUB01000756.1 GCF_002910825.1 Streptomyces sp. SM1
CTCGGCACAGGCCAAAGCCGCGAGCGGCTTCGACAAGGCCGCCTTCACCGTCGACTGGAAGACCCGCCAGGCCCGCTGCCCCGAAGGACGGACCAGCAGCGGCTGGTATCCCGTCACCCAGCACGGCCGCGACGCCATCGTCGTGGAATTCGCCAAGGCCGACTGCCGCACCTGCCCCTCCCGCGGCAAGTGCACCGCAGCGGCCCGCGGCAACCGCATGCTCACACTGCGGCCGAAGGAACTGCACGAAACCCTCGCCGCCGCCCGCGCCGAGCAGAAGACCGACTCCTTCAAGACCCGGTACAAGCTGCGGGCCGGGGTGGAGGGCACCGTCAACCAGGCCCTGGACGTCACCGGGATCCGCCGGGCCCGCTACCGCGGACTGCCCAAGGTCCGCCTCCAACACGCCTTCTCCGCCACCGCTATCAACATCGTACGACTCGACGCCCACTGGGCCGGGCAGCCCCTGGACCGCTCACGCAGCAGCCACCTCACCCGACTCAGCTACAAACTCGCCAGTTGACACACGAATTGCGCACCAGAGTCACCCAGCCCAGCGAACTCCGCCTGACCATACGGCCCGGCGCCGTCGCGACAGCGGACGGAACCAGTCAGGCGTACGACGTGACCCTGCACGACGAGACCGGCCGGCCGCGCTACCGCGCACAGGCGGTTCGCGCGAAGCGGTCACCGACGCCGCCTGTAGCGGACCTCCCGCGCCTGGGTAGCGGCAGGCCCGTGACCTACTACGAGGACGGCACGCTCTTCCACGGCCCGTCCCTGCGCGGCATCACTGAGGTACTGGACTCGGGCGAACGGATGGTCCTTGCCGCTCAACTGGCCGACCAGCGCATGGCCTCGGGTGCCTGGCATGCCCCTGCGTACACCCCCGTCCTGGCCGACCTGCTGCTCCAGGCCGTCCTGGTCTGGGCGCGCGAACATCGCGGCGAGGCCGTGCTGCCGACCGCGGTCGGCGAGGTGGAACTGATCGCCGAACTACCCGACGGCGAACCGTTCCTCCTGGTGGTGGACGGCGTCGCCGAGACGAGCAGTGGCTTCCGGTGCACGGTGACCGCGTGTGCTCCCGACGGCCGCGTCCTGCAGCGTTTCCGCGACGTCGAAGCAGTGCCGAGCCCAGGGCTCGGAGCGAAGTTCCGGTCCGCAGCGGCCGATCGGTCCTGACGAGTCGAGTGGGAGAACTGGAAAGTCATGTCCAGCACACACCGCAGAACATCCGGCCCCGATGAGCCCATCGCCATTGTGGGGATGGCCTGCCTGCTTCCGGGCGCGCACACCCCGGAGGAATTCTGGGAAGGGCTGCTCGCCGGCGACGACCACCGCACCGAGGGAGGCCAGGAGGTCTTCGGGACCGATCCCGGCACTCCCGGCGGGTGGGGTGATGCCGAGCACCGGATCACCGCGACCCGCGGAGGATTCGTCCAGGAACCGCAGATCGACCTGGAGGGCCTGCACATCGCGGCCGATGAACTGGCCTCACTGGACCGGGTGGCGCGATGGTCGCTGCACGTCGCTCGCCAGGCACTTGCAGACGCCGGTGTGACAGAGCGGTCGCAGAGCCTGGCCCGTACCGGGCTCGTGCTGGGCAACTACTCCTTCCCCACCGACTCGTCGGTGCGCTTGTGCACGCCACAGGTACGGCAGGCGGTCACCGAGGGGCTGGCCCGCGCCGGACTCCCGGTGCCCGCCGCCGCCGGCGAACCCGAGCCCGAACCTGCCGCCGAGAACCTGTGGCCCTTTGGATACCCCGCGATCGTGACCGCCAACGCCCTGGGCCTGAGCGGGCCGCGCCTCGCACTCGACGCGGCTTGTTCCTCGGCGCTGTACGGGATGTCCCTGGCCCGGGACTACCTCGCCACCGGCCGAGCCGACGTCATGGTGGCCGGGGCGGTCTGCGCCCCGGACCCGCTCCTGATCCACCTGTCCTTCTCCGACCTCCACGCCTATCCCGACAACGGCGTCAGCCAGCCCTTCGACAATCGTTCCGCTGGAATCGTCACCGGCCAGGGCGCCGGAGTCTTCGTCCTCAAGCGGCTGTCCGACGCACTGCGCGACGGCGACCGGGTGCACGCGGTCCTGGACGCCATGGGGCTCACCAATGACGGTGCGGGCAAGCACCTGCTGAGCCCGAACGTCACCGGCCAGCTCGGCGCGTACGAGAAGGCATACACGCACATCGACCCGGCCTCGGTCGACTACATCGAGTGCCACGCCACCGGCACGCCGCTGGGCGACGCCACCGAACTCATCGGCCTGACCGACTACTTCACTGCCCAGGGCCGCACTCCGCCGCTGCTGGGCTCGGTGAAGGGCAACGTGGGGCACCTGCTGACGGTGGCGGGATTCACCAGCGTGCTCAAGACGGTCCTCGCCCTGCAGAAAGGCCTCATACCTGGCACCCCTGGCGTCATACACCCGCTGCGCCCTGCCGGTGGCGAGGCAGCGGCGGAGCAGCTCGTCCTCAGCACGCGCCGGTGGCCCGACCGGCCCGGTCCACGCCGCGCTGCCGTCTCGGCCTTCGGCTTCGGCGGCACCAACGCGCACCTTGTCCTCTCGGCCGTCGACACGGCCGAGGTCAAGCGCCCGTCCGCGCCGTCCGCCAAGACGGCGCCGGTTGAGGAGCAGGCCGCGAAGCAACCGCGCATGGCCGTGGTGGGTCTCGGGGCGTGCCTCGGGCCGTTGGCCGGCACGGGCGCGCTGGCACGGACGGTGCGCACCGGCCGGTCCGCTCTCGTCGAGCGCCCGCAGGACCGCTGGTACGGAGCGGACCAGCTGGCGTCCGGTCCGCTCGTGGGAACAGGGGCGGAGGACACCGACCAGTTGGGCGGTTACCTCGACACCGTCGATGCGCACCCTCGCACGTATCGCATCCCGCCGAACGAGCTGGCCCAGGCCAACCCACAGCACCTGGCGCTCTTCGAGGCGGCCGAACAAGCACTCACCGACGCCGGATACCTCGTACCACCCCCGGGAACCAAGGCCGACGAGCTGCCTGAACGCAGGGTCGCCGTCGTCGTGGCCATGGAGATGGAACCGCACACCCACACGCACCGGGCACGCTTCGACATTGGCGCTCACGTGCGTGCGGAGTGCGCCCGCGCCGGGGTGTCCCTGAACGACGAGCAGCTGGACCAGCTGGAGGCGTCGGTGCGCGGGGCCGTGCACGACCCCATTGGCGCCAACGAAGTACTCAGCTACATCGGCAACATCATGGCCAGCAGGGTCTCGTCCTCCCGCAACCTCACCGGCCCGTCCTTCACGGTCGCCGCCGACGGCACGGCGGGAGTACGCGCCCTGGAGGTGGCGGGGCTGCTTCTCCTCGACCCGACCATCGAAGCCGTACTCGTCGGAGGCGTGGACCTGGCCGCCGGCGCGGAGAGCACCCGGGCCAGGGCCCGGATCGCCACGCGCCGCGGTGAGCAACTGCCGCCGCTGGGCGACGGAGCGGCCGCTGTCGTCGTCACCCGGGAGACTGATATCGAGCGGGACACGCCCAGCAGCATCGGGGACGAGGCCGACGGTCCCACCAGCCGTCGCGTGTATGCGACCGTCGACGCCGTTCGAGTCCACACCGATGCCACGAAGGCCGCTGCCATCGCGGGAGCCGCACAGCAGGCACTGGATGAGGCAGGCGTCGACGCCGACGAGGTGGCGTACCTCGAACTGGGTGGAGCAGCGCGCGACGCCCGGCAGAGTGAAGCGGCCGCTCTCGCGTCCGTGTACCGGACGACCGGGCCTGACGACGACCGGTACGGGTGTGCCCTGGGCAGCACCACGGCCCTGGTGGGCTACACGGGTTGTGCCGCTGCGCTGGCCGCACTGGTCGCTGCCTCTCTGGCCGTGCACCACGCGGAGTTCCCCGCCGCCCCGGCTGGACTGCTCGACGTGGAGGAGCCGGCGTTCGCGGACGCTCGCTTCACTCTTCTCGGAGAGCCGCAGCCTTGGCTTCTCGAGCGGAGCGGCGCACGCAGGACAGCGGCGTTGAGTGTTCTGGGCGACGTGGGTCCGGCCGGGGCCACAGCTGCCCATGTCGTACTGCGGGGCACGTCGAACCCGGGAGCGACGGGACGTCCGGAGACCGACTGGATGGCAGGACCGGGAATCTGGATGCTGCCGGTCTCGGCTGACGACGGCGCCGGACTGGCCGCTGCAGTGCGTGAGCTGCGTGCAGATCTCTCGGAGCGAGGCGCCGAACATGTGGTCCGTCGGGCGGCCCACATGCCACGTTCCGGACGGTACACAGCGGTGCTCGTCGCCGCGGACACCGACCGGCTCGCTGCCGAACTCGCCGCTGCTGAAAGGGACCTGCCCAAGGTCGTCGCGGCGGGCGGCGAGTGGAGTACCCCCGCCGGCAGCTACTTCACCGCACGGCCGATGGGACCCGACGGTCGCGTCGCGTTCGTCTACCCGGGCGCCTTCACCACTTACCCCGGTGCGGGACGCGACCTGTTCCGGCTCTTCCCCGGTCTGCTCACCGGCTTCGAGCGCGAGGCCGACCAGCCGGCCCAGCGTTTCAAGCACCGCTCGCTGTACCCGCGGTCTCGTGGCCCGGTGGGGCGGAGCGATCTCATGCGGTGCGAGGCGGAGCTCATCGAGAACATCCCCGTCATGCTGGCCGCCGGTACCAACTTCGCGGTACTGCACACCCGACTGCTCCGGGACGTCCTGGGCATCGAGCTGCACGGCGGTTTCGGTTACAGCCTCGGCGAGTCCAGCATGCTGTTCGCGACCGGGGTATGGGCCGAATCAACACGCGACGACGCCGCGCTGGCGGCCAGCCCGCTGTTCCAGAACCGGCTGCGCGGACGCAAGGAGCGCGTGCGCGAGTCGTGGGCGCTGCCTGAAGAGACCCTTGACTCCGAGGTGTGGACGACACGGGTGCTTCTGGCCGGGCCCGACACCGTCCGGGCAGCGATGACGGACCTGGACCGGGTCTTCCTCACCCACGTCAACACGCCTCACGAAGTCGTGATCGCGGGTGATCCCGGGCAGGTGCGGAGCCTCGTCGAGAAGCTGGACTGTCAGTCGGCCAGGCCGCCAGCGAACCACGTCATGCACTGCTCCGTGGTCGACCCGGAACTCGCGGACCTGGCCGCATTGAACGACTACCCCCTCAGCGAGCAGGCCCCCGGACTGGAACTGCTCTCTGCCTACGACTACGACACCGTGCCTGTCACGGACCGCACGGCACTGTCCGAACGGATCGCCCAGACCCTGCGCTCCACGATCGACTTCGCCCGCCTGGCAGAGACCGCCTACGGCCGGGGCTACCGCTACTTCGTGGAAGTCGGACCGGGGGCCACGTGCACACGCTGGATCTCCGAGACACTCGGCGACCGCCCCCACGTCGCGATCTCGATGGAACGCCGCGGGGCCACGGTCGGCACCGCGCTGGCCCAGGCCCTGGCCCGCCTGATCAGTCACGGTCTGCCGGTCGACCTCGGTGTCCTCTTCCCGGCCGAGCCCAGCGCCGTACGTCGCTCACCGGTCGTCTCCGTCTCGTGTGGCGGCGAACCGATCGTCACCCGAGTGGAACGTGCCGCAGGCCAGGTCCTCCAGGCGAACAACGCCACCCACCCCGTCGAAACCACCGAGGTAACCACTCTCATGAGCACCGTGCCCGGCAGCCCGCCGAGCGACGTGGCCCTGCCCGAAGCGACGGACGTTTACGACGCGATCGTCATTGAGGGCGAACCCTTCGTCTACCTGCCGGAACCGCTGGCCGAACGCAGCCCCGAGCAACAACCGGCCCTGGCGGCGGCAGGGGTGCCCGCCGACGGCGGATTCCGTCCGCTGCAGGCCCTGGCGGCGAGCGTGGCACACGCACACCGGGCCGCTCTGCGTGCCCAACACGCTGTTCTCGACGCCTCCATGCGGAATCTGACGAGTCCTCCGCCGTTGCCCAGCATCATGCCTGCTCCTTGGGCTCCCACGGTAACGCTCCCTGCCGCACTGCCCGCCCCCGGCGATCACGAGCCGACCCTCAAGCCCGTCCTGTGGGACGAGGCCGACCTCCTGGAATTCGCCCGAGGCCGGGTGGCCCCTGTCTTCGGCCTGGCCTTCGAAGAAGTCGACACCTACCCGCGGCGTTGCTGGCTGCCCGAGCCCCCGTACCACTTCGTCAGCCGGGTCACCCACCTCAAGGGCGAGACGGGCGTCTTCGAACCGTCCGAGATCACCACCGAGTACGACGTACCGATCGGGGCCTGGTACACCGTAGATGGTCTGGTTCCGTGCGCGGTCACCATCGAGGCCGGTCAGTGCGACATGCTCCTGATCAGCTATCTGGGCATCGACTTCCGCAACCGCGGAGAGCGCCTGTACCGGCTGCTGGACAGCCGACTCGTCTTCCACGGCAGCCTGCCGCGCGCGGGTCAGACCCTGCGGTACGACATCAAGATCGACCGCTTCGTCTGGAACGGCGACAGCCTTCTGTTCTTCTTCAACTACCGCTGCTACGCCGACGGCGAGCTGATCCTCGAACTCCTCGACGCCTGTGCGGGCTTCTTCACCCCCGCCGAGCTCGAAGACTCTCTGGGCGTGGTGGAGACCAAGGCCGACATCGCCCGTCGTGCGGCGATGACCCCGACCTGGTTCAAGCCGCTCGCGCGGACAGCACGTACGAGCCTGAGTGGAGCCGACCTCGAACTGCTCGCCGACGGACGACCGGGCGAGGTCTTCGGCCCTCGCTGGGATCAGCGCGCGGACGGCCTGAACCGCTCGCTGCGGCTGCCCGACACCATGCTGCGCATGATCGACGAGATCACCGAGATCGACCGTCTCGGCGGCCCGCGCAAGATCGGCCACCTCACCGCGCACAAGCGACTGGACCCGGACGCCTGGTACTTCGCCTGCCACTTCACCGGCGACCCGGTTCTCGCGGGATCGCTGATCGCCGAGGGCGGCGTGCAGATCCTCCAGACCTACGCGATGTACCTGGGCATGCACCTGGTCTTCCCCGATGCCGAGTTCCAGGCCATCCCAGGCCTGGAGACCGAGGTGAAGGTGCGCGGCCAGATCACCCCGGACACCCGGGAGGTGCGCTACGAGGTCGACATCATCGAGCTGACCATGCTGCCGCGCCCTTCTGTCGTGGCCGACATCACCGTGTACGACGGTGACAAGCCGATCGTGGCGATGCGCAACTTCGGTGTCCGCGTCCAGGAGAAGCCCGGTACGCCGTACCGGCCGGAGGTCGGGGGCATTCCTGCCTTCCTCGGCCGTCGTAACGAGCGTGGCGAGGCCGCGTTCATCAACGAACTGCACCTCGCGCACGCGGCCAAGGGCGATCTCGCCACGGCCATGGGCAAGGAGTTCGAGATCTATGCCGACCGGCGCGCTCCGTACATTCCCAATGGGGACTTCCAGTTCGTCGACCGGATCATGCGTCTTGACGGTACGCGCGGTGAGCTGAAGCCCGGGGCGACCATGGCCACCGAGTACGACTCGCCTCCAGAGGCCTGGTACTACGCCGACAACGGGCCGGCAGGGATGCCCAACTGCGTGGTGATGGAGACCTCGCTGCAAGCGGCCATCCTCCTTGGCTACTACCTGGGCGCGACGCTGGCCAGCCCGGACGAGGAACTGGCGATCCGCAACCTCGACGGCCGCGCGACCTTCGTCAAACAACTCGACCTGCGCGGCAAGACCATCCGTCACGAGTCCGAACTGCTCTTCAGCCAGGCGGTACCCGGCGCGACCCTGCAGAACTTCCGTTACCGGCTGCTCGCCGATGACGAGGTGTTCTACGAGGGAGAGTCGCTCTTCGGGTACTTCACCGACCAGGCCCTCTCCAACCAAGGCGGCCTGGATTCGGGCCAGTACGTGGCGCCTTGGCTGGAGACCGCCGGTGAGGACCTCGATGCTTCAGGGACACGCGAGCTGCCGGTCCGGTCCGACGACCGCTGGTTCACCCCGCAGACCGGCACCGGTCTGCGGCTCGGTGACAGCCACCTGCGCCTCGTCGACCACGTCACGCTCGTCGCGGAGGGCGGAGAGCACGGTGCCGGGTACCTGTTCGGTCGTCGTCACATCGACACCGACGACTGGTACTTCGGCTGCCACTTCCACCGTGACCCGGTGATGCCCGGATCACTCGGCGTCGAGGCCGTACTCCAGGCCCTCCAGCTCTACGTCATCGACGCGGGCCTGGCCGAGGACATGGGCGCGGTGCGCTTCGCTGTGCCGCGCGACGTGGAGATGCAGTGGAAGTACCGAGGCCAAATTCTGGGTACGGACGGCGAGATGACCCTCGACGCCCACATCAAGGAGGTCCGGCGCAGCGGTGACCGCCTGGTCGTCATCGCCGACGCGAGCGTCTGGAAGCCGGGCCTGCGCATCTACGAACTGATCGACATAGCCGTCGAGGTCGTGCCCGCCGAGGAGGAAAAGTGACAGCGACCACCCACCACACGACCGCGGCTCCCGGCGCCGTCCGCACGGACACGGCCGGCATCCACCAAGCCCTGAGCCGGCTGGAACAGCCCTGCTACATCGTGGACACCGGTCAGGGCATCGGCGCGACCAGCGCGGCCCTCGGCCCTTCCGGACGCATCGTCACGGCTGTCGGACCTCTGGCCCCCGAGTCCCTCGGATCCAGCGGGTTCCGAGCGCGGCACGGCGTGCGGTACGCGTACATGGGGGGTGCGATGGCCGGCGGTATCGCATCGGAGGACCTCGTCATCGCGCTGGCCCGGTCGGGTGCGCTGGCGTCGTTCGGAGCGGCGGGACTGCTGCCGGAGCGCATCGAAAGGGCTCTGTCCCGCTTCGCCTCCGAGATCCCGGGACTGACCTACGCGGCGAACCTGATCCACAGCCCCAGCGAGGACGCACTCGAACGCGACGGCGTCGAGCTGTTCCTGAAGCACCAGGTGCGCTGCGTCGAGGCATCCGCCTTCATGGACCTGACCCCGCACGTCGTACGCTACCGCGCCGCCGGCCTCCACCGTGCAGCCGACGGTCGTGTCCACACCGCGAACCGGCTCATCGCCAAGGTGTCCCGCACCGAGGTGGCGGAGCGCTTCATGCGACCGGCCCCGGAGGCCGTCCTCACCGACCTGGTGGCGCGTGGACTGATCACGGCCGAGCAGCGCGACCTGGCGAGGCAGGTGCCGATGGCCGACGACATCACCGCCGAGGCCGACTCGGGCGGACACACCGACCGACGCCCGCTGACCGCGCTCTTTCCAGCGCTGCTGCGCACCCGCGACACCGTCCAGCGGGAACTGCGCTACGACCGCGTGATCGGAGTCGGAGCCGGAGGTGGCATCGGCACTCCGCGGGCCGCAGCGGCGGCGTTCGCCATGGGAGCCGACTACGTCGTCGTCGGCTCGGTCCACCAGTCCTGCCTCGAGTCCGGTACCTCCGATGCCGCGCGTCGCCTGCTGGTCGGCGCCGGACTCGCCGACTTCGAGATGGCCCCCGCGGCCGACATGTTCGAACTCGGGGTGGAGCTTCAGGTCCTCAAGAAGGGCACCCTCTTCCCGATGCGCGCCAAGAAGCTCTACGACCTCTACAAGGCGTACGACGGGATCGAGGCGCTGCCCGCCGACGAGCGGCAGCGCCTGGAGAAGCAGATGTTCCGCCGCTCGCTGGACGAGATCTGGACCGAGGTCGAGCAGTACTTCGGCCGGCGGGACCTCGGGCAACTGCAGAGAGCTCAGGCGTCGCCGCGGCGCCGGATGGCGCTGATCTTTCGCTGGTACCTGGGTATGGCGTCGCGCTGGGCCGTGACCGGAGAGGCGGACCGAACCGCCGACTATCAGGTGTGGTGCGGCCCGGCGATGGGCGACTTCAACGAGTGGGTACGCGGCACCTACCTGGCGGCGCAGGAGAACCGCCGGGCCGCCGACGTCGCCCACCACCTCATGCGCGGTGCCGCGTTCACGGCCCGGGTGAACCAGTTGGCCACGAGCGGCGTGCGACTGCCCGCCGCCTGTACTGAATACGTGCCGACCCCCGGCACCACCCGGGAGGAGGGACGATGACGACCATGCCTCCCGACGCCGTGTCCAGGCAGCCGGATTCCTCGAATGCGGGCTGGCAGCCCTACACCGCTGTGACGCTGCTCGACCAGGAGCTGGGCGATCCACGGGACCCGGCCAACCCCTACGGCTTCGCGGCCATGGTGAGACGGGATGCCACCGAGTCCTTTCCCGAAGAACTGGCGGACAGAGTGGGACCGTGGCTGCGAACGTCCTTCGTCCCGACAGCTGCCGGCGGCGACCTGGTGTCGATGGACCACACGCTGATGCTGGTGCGTGCCGCGGCGCGCCGTGATGTTGCCGTCATGCCGGCCACGATGTTCAGCATCACGGCGGCGAGTTGTGTGCTGGCAGCCGGGTCTGCGGAGCAGCGAGAGCGGGTGATCCGGCTCCTGCGCTCGGGTGGTTCCATCGGCTTCGCCCTGTCCGAGGTCTCTCATGGCAGTGACCTGCTCGCCAACTCCTGTTCCGCGACACCGGACACGGACCGAATGGGAGACTCCGGCGAAGGTCGGCCTACAGGTTTCGCGCTCAACGGTGACAAGTGGCTGGTGGGGCTGGGCGAGCGATGCGAGGCCCTGCTGGTGGTGGCCCGTACCGGCCGTCGTGGCCCCGCAGCCTTCTCGACCCTGCTCCTCGAAGGCAGCGAGGTGGACAAAGCCAGATCGGGTGTCCGTCAGCGCTCGTCCGGGATGCGCGGCATCGACTTCGCGGGCTTCACCTTCGAAGGGCTGCAGGTAGGCGACGAGGCCCTGGTCGGCGAGGCTGGACACGGCCTGGAGACGGCCATGAAGGCCATGCAGGTAGTGCGCGCGATGAGTACGGCGGCCAACCTCGCCTCTACGGACACCGCTCTCCGACTGACCTGTGACTTCGCCACGACCCATCGGATAGGCGATGACCGTGCGATCGATCTGCCTTACACCCGACGGGAGTTGGCCACGGCCGCCGCCCTTCTGCTGGCCGGTGACATCGTGGCGCTCACCGCCGCGCGCGGGCTCCACGCACTGCCCGCAGCGCAAAGTCTGTGGTCGAGCGTGGCGAAGAAGATCCTCACTGACACCTCCGAGGAGATCTTCGCCCGATGCGCGGACGTCCTCGGAACTCGCTCCGTGCTGCGTGAGGGCCCCTATGCCGCCTTCGACACCGTACGGCGGGACAACGCCATGGTCCGCTACATCGACACCAGCCCGATCGCCAACTCGCGTTTGATCACAGCACATTTGGGTCGGCTGATGGCCACGTGGAAGTCATCCGCAGACACGGTTCCGCCAAATCTGCGCGCCTTGACGTCAAACGGGCTCGCGCAGGTCTTCATCGCCGGACTGCCCCTGCCTGCCCTGCGGGTCGACCAGCTCGCACTCTCGGACCGGGGCCCGGACGTCGTACTGTCCGGGCTGCCCGCAGTCGCCGAAGCCGTCCGAGGCGCAGTCACCGGTGGATCCAGCGCCACCGTCGGCGATGCGGCACGGGTAACCGTGCTGACGCGCCAACTCGAACGAGCCATGGACGGGCTGTTCCATGAAGTCTCCTGGCGGCGGCAGCACCGCTCGAAACAGGACAACCAAATGGAACTGGGCGACCTCGCCGATCAACTCTGCTTCCTGCACGCAGCGGCGAGCTGTATCCACCTTTGGTGGTTCAACCAAGACAGGCCCCTGTTCGGCCTGCCGCCAGGGAGCATCGCATGGCTGACCCCCGTCCTGGCGGTTCTGCTGGCGCGCGCCAATGGCCGCAACACGCCACTGCCCGAACCGGAGACCGAGCAGCTCCTGGACGTTGTACTGCCGCTGTACGAGAGCGACCGGATGTTCTCGTCTACGGCACCCCGGCTAGCCGGCCCCGCCCCGGCGCCCGTGGAGTGAACAGTGGCCCTACGAGAAAGGAAGTCCTCCGTGACAGTAGCCCGCCTGGTCGCTCTCGGAGAGAAGCTTGAAGGCCACTTGGGAGACCCGCACGACGGCGACAGCCCCATGTCCTTCAAGAAGGTCCTGGCCTTCGACGAACATGAAGAATGTCCCTACCAGTTGACCAGCCTCCTTCAGGCGTGGGGCATCCATGAGTACTGCCTCCCCGAACGGTGGGGAGGTCGGGCAGGCGACGTCGAGGTCGGATTCAACCTGGTGCGCCTGGTGGCCCGCCGGGATCCGACCACAGCCACCGCCCTGATGATCACCAACGTGGCCTTCATGCCTGCCTGGATCGCAGCCACTGACGAGCAGGGCCGCGCTGCGGTCCGCGACGTCAACCACGGGGCCCGGATGTCGTGGGGGCTGTCAGAAAGACGGCACGGCAGTGACGTACTGGCCAACGAGATGCGCGCAGAGCGAGTCCCCGGCGGCTATCTGCTGACCGGCGAGAAGTATCTGATCGGCAATGCCACTATCGCGGACGTGGTGACCGTTCAGGCGCGCACGAACGAACGCGGCGGACCCGCTGGATGGTCCATCTTCTCCCTGGACAAGCGCCAGTGCCCGGCCGGCATCGTGACCTCACTGCCGAACGAACGACTCCACGGCCTGCGCGCCCTGGACATGAGCGGCATCCGCCTCGACGGAGTCTTCGTCCCGGAGAGCAGCCTCATCGGCGCCGAGGGACAGGGCCTCGAACTGGCCCTCAGAAGCGCCCAGGTGGCCCGGACGGTCATCAGCAGCATCGCGCTCGGCGCCGTGGACACCGCGCTCCGGTTGACCATGGACTTCGCAACGGAGAGAGAGATCTTCGGCCAGAAGGTGGTCGACATTCCCTACTCCAGACGGCAACTCGCCGAGTGCTTCGCCGATCTGATGCTCGCCGACGCCGTCAGCACGGGCGCGGTCCGCGGACTGCAGTCCAACCCCGAGCAGGCCAGCATCTACTCCTCGGTCGTGAAGTACTTCGTGCCCACCTTGCTGGAACGCACCATGGCGCAGCTTTCCGTGGTGCTGGGAGCACGGCTCTACCTGCGCTCCCACCCGCACTTCGGCGTCTTCCAGAAGATGCTTCGTGACCTGGCGGCTGTGCTCTTTGTCGACGGCAACACCGTCGTCAACCTCAAGAACATCGCCGTACAGCTGGAAGGGCTCCTCGCCACGGCACACGCGGGCGACGACACAGTACGCGCCGACGCCGTGGCCCGAGCCACCACCATGTTCGATCTGACCGCGCCGCTGCCGACGTGGCGCCCCGGAGAACAACTTCTGATCAGCCGGGGCAAGGACGACGCACTGCTGGCGCTGCCTGACGCGCTCGACCGGTTGAGAGCACTCGCGGACCGGCAGCCCGAGCCTCGTCAGCAGGAGCTGTACCACCGCGCTGCCGATGTCGGCGCCCGTCTCCTCAAGGAGTTCGACCGCCTCCGCACCGAAGCAGCACGGATCAAGCACGAGGAGGGGCGTGGATACGCCTCCTCCGCAGAGCAGTTTCGCCTGGCCGAGCAGTACTGCGCACTTCACTCCGGTGCAGCGGCTGTCCAGCTGGCAGTTCGCTCGCAGGGGGCGCTGGGTGAGGAGTTTCCCGACGCGGCGGTGCTCCTGCTCTGCCTGGAACGGGTGTGGCGGCTGTTGTACCCCGCAGAGTCGGTGACGGATGCTGCCGTGGTCGACCAAGTGGTGCGGGTGCTGCGCACCCTGCACACCGAATCACGGCTCTTCTCCCACTGGCCCATACATGTTCAGTCGTCCAGCGATTGGGCAGCGTGAGCGATCTGGGAAGTCTCCACGACGTCGAAGTCTGGCTGCTGCCCGAGGCCGAAGTCGAAGGGCTTGAGGAGAAGGCACACGCGGTGCTCTCGCCGGACGAGAGCAGGCGCTGGGCCAGACTGCGTACAGAAGCGGCACAGCGTCGGCACCTCGGTGCCCGGCTGCTGTGCCGCTCCGTTTTGGCCGCCCATTCCGGGGCTGAGCCGGCACAACTCTGCTTCAGGCGGGGGCACTTCGGCAGACCCGAGTTGGAGCCGAACCCGTGGGGGCTGCGTTTCAACCTCACTCATACCGAGGGACTCATCGCCTGCGTGGTGACCGACGGCCTGGCGTGCGGCATCGACGTCGAGCGGGAACTGGTCGACCCAAGTGTGGTGCGCTACGGGGTGGAAAGACTGGCGCCGCAGGAGCGTGCTCGACTGGACGCTCTTCCACCTTCCGTACGCGCCCGGGAATTTGTTGAGGTGTGGGTGCTCAAGGAGGCCTATACGAAGGCACTCGGGGCCGGGTTCCAGTACGGCTTCCACAGCTTCCAGTTGAGCCCCAACCCCGCGGGAGATCCGCTGCTGGACGACCCTCGCCTGACCGAACACGAAGTCGGTCGCTGGCAGTTCACCCTGTCGACTCTCTGGACCGGCCATCGGCTGGCCCTGGCGGTGCGCCGGCGCGAGAACGGTCCAGCGCCGGCTCCAGTGACGTTCCGGTTCTTTCCGTCCGGCGATGTTGTCGAACCGCGTCCCTCTACTCCGTGTCGCTCTCCCTGGCCAACTGATCGGAGCGCGGATATCGCTGGGCCGCTTCATGCTCCTGAGCGAGCCGACGCAGCGTGGCGAGCACCGGCTCGAGCAGCACGGTCCGGACAATGACACGCTCGGCGATGGCCATGCGGTCTTCGAACCCCGCCACTTGGTCGAGATCAAGCCGTGCAGTCGCATGAGCCAACTCCGCGTACGGGAGCAGGCCCTCCGCAGTCCAATCGACGCCCATGAGGGAGAGCGCTTTCTGTCCAGCGGCCAAGCACTCGATGTAGGGCGTGTCGCCCACGAGTTCCCAGCCTGCAGCTTTGATCAGTGCTTGGGCTTCAGCCACGAACTTCTCGTCCACGTCCTCGTGCGCTTCCGCGGGGAACGGGGACGGGAGGGCGTAGTGCGCCAGCCCCAGGGACTTGAGTAGCGTGACCGGCTCATCCATTGCCCTCAGTACCTTTCCCGTCGCGGCGACGGAGAGACCGCCGACAGAGATAAGGGCGCGGGCGAGAAGCAGTCGCCTGAGGCTGTTCTCGCTGTATTCGGCCTGGTTGCGTGCGGTGTGTGTGCCTGTAGGGAGGAGTCCTTCTCGCAGGTAGTACTTGATCGTTGGGATCGAAACGCCACTGCGGCGGCTGAGCTCGGAGATCTTCATGCGGCTCCTCACGCTCCATTTATGACTCTAGGCAGGATCCCTGACCGGATTTCCCTGTGAAGGAGCTGGGATCGGTAGACGAGGCAAACCGAAAGTGGCAGTATCCACTATCGGATAGTCACTATATCCGTTCTGGCGGCCCTGAGGAGAGAGCATGCCAACGCTTCCCTGGATCACTCCGAACCTTCCCGACGGACACTCCGAAGCAGTGATCATGGCGTCCCGTCTGGAAGTGAAGTCCCTTCTGCACGTCCCGGGCTTCCTCCTGAAGTCCCTGGCCGCCTGGCGTCAAGTCGCCAAAGTGCAGGGGTCGTTCGGCGCCTCGCTGATCGCCGACCCGTTCAAGGGGGTCTTCTGGACCCTCTCGGCGTGGGACGGGCAGGAGAGCCTGTACGCCTATGCGAGGACCGACCCCCACAAGAGGATCGTTGAGGGCCTTCGCCCGGTGATGAAGGTCTCGCACTTCGTCTTTTGGACGGCCCCTGTCGAGGATCTGCCGATCGGCTGGGCGGACGCCAAGGAGCGCCTGGCGAAGCACCGGGCCGAAAAACCTCAGGGCACGCATACGTGAAGCAGCCTGGCGGAACGGGGGTAATGGGGCCTCTGCGCCTGCCGCAGGCCGCTGCCCGGGGGCTGTGAAAACTCTGTACGGTGCCGGCCCGGGCAGGGTGAACGACGATTCTGGGCCACATCGGGGCTTTCGGTTAAGAGCTTGCTGTCGAGAGTTGAAAAGGTGGTCCAGTCCCTCGGTCCGGGCCGGTTCGAGTGGCGCCTGAACGCTCCTGTCTGGGGTGTTGAGATCGGGCGGCAATGAGGCCGCCGTGAGTGATTTTGGGTGTAACGGGAGGAATGCATGGGGGACTCCGATGCAAGGAACAAGGGGCGAGCGTTAGCTATGCGGGCCACCAAAGTTCGTGTTCCGGAGCAGCGGGTGTGCGCCGACCTTGGGCAGCTGATGGATCGCTGCCGAGCCGGAGACGGGAGAGCATGGGAGCAGTTGATACAGCTGTACAGCCCCGTCGTGTGGACTGTCGTGCGCTCACACGGTCTCAAGCAGGCAGACTGTGAAGACGTCTACCAGCTCACTTGGCAGAGGCTCGTTGAGCACATTCATTCGCTGAAGCAACCCGGCAGGGTGGCCGCGTGGCTGGTCACTGTGGCCAAACGTGAGGCGATCAGCCGCTCTCGGCAAACTCGGAGGGTGGTCAGTGTTCCAGATCCGGCTGACTTCATTCTCGCCTCGGACATGACCGCGCCGGCTCCCGAGGAGCGGGCCATTGCCCGTGCGGACTCGCAGCGTCTTCGCGCTGCCATAAGAAGTCTTCCAGAGGAGCATCAGGTGCTCCTGGGCCTGCTCTTCGCCGAACCTCCCCTCAGCTATGACTACATAGCCGAAGCGTCGGGAATGGCGCGTGGGTCGATCGGCCCCACTCGACGCCGGATCCTCGCCAAAATGCGGTGCGAGTTAGCGGGCGAGGAGATCGGCTGAAGGGCGACGGCATCGAAGGCCGGTCGGGGTACAGCCCAACGTCGCTTCCTTGCCGGGTGATCGTTTGGGATCCGGGGCTTGTGGCTCGTGATCATGTGGTGGGGGATGGCTTCCCGGAGCGGATACGGATCGGCGCGTTGGCACGGACGTTCACGCCGGAGCTGGTGGACTTCGCGATCGAGGAGGCCGGTGCGCGGGAACGCGCGGTGAAGTCGTTGCCCGCGCGGCTGGTGGTTTACTTCACCCTCGCCATGTGGCTGTTCACCTCGGTCGGGTACGGCGGGGTGCTGCGGGAGTTGGTGGAGCACTGGCCGCTCAAGCGGGGCGAGAAGTCCCTCTCTGGCAACGTAGGACGAGGCAGGCATACTGGATGATTCATTGAGTCGAGGGCGGAGAGGGAGTAGTGCTCGTAGTGGCCAGCACCAACGACCACGGGACCCCGGATCCGCAGGTGACACCCCGCGCGGCCGGTCATCGCCGGTACTCGGCGGCGTACAAGGCGCGGATCTTGGCCGAGTACGAAGGGATCGACAAGCAGGCCAAGGGCGCCTTGCTGCGGCGCGAGGGCCTATATTCGTCGCTGATCACAACCTGGCGTCAGC
>NZ_NEUB01000757.1:0-1099 GCF_002910825.1 Streptomyces sp. SM1
GGAGCCGCCACGCCGTGTGTCACGGGCGGTGAAACCGTCCGGCAGCCCTTCGGCGTCGAGCACTTCGGCTTCGACGACCTCCGGCAGCGGGACCTGCCTGACCAGCACCTCCTGCCCGCTGTAGGTGTCGAAGGCGCGGGTTTCGGTCAGTTCGTACTCGTCGGAGGGGGGCAGCGGCAGGCGGTAGCGGTCGGCGAGTACCCGTCCCGCATAGTCGTCCACGCTGCCTCCCCCGGCACTACGGTCGGTCAGTTCCGTTCGTGCAGCGGACCGTTGTGGCTGCGTACGGTCCGCAGGCACTCACGATACGTGCCGGAGGCAACCCGCAGAGAGGGGATGCCATATCTGGCTTCCCTTTCCGACAAACCGCTCACGCTCAGCCCTTCGGCCGGAAGGTCTCGGTCAGCGTCCGCCAGGTGTCCTTGCGCTGATCACTGCCCCACTTGTCGGCCTTGGCCGTGTACATCAGCCCGTAGCCGAGCCGGTCGCCGACGACCGTCCCCCGGTCGACGGAGCGGTACTTGGTCCCGCCGTCCACGTAGGTGAACTCCCAGTCGGCCGTGTTCCAGCCCCGGTACTCCACCGGCTCGATACGGATCCGCTGGTACTGGGAACGCACCATGCCGCGCTCCTGGTTCTTCCAGTCGGCGACCGGGTCGTCCTTCGGCGTGGTCGTCCAGCCGATGAGCAGCTTCTGCCCGTCCGGTCCGGTGAACCGGTCGCCGGCGGCGCCCGACGTCTGGAACTTCCACCCCTCGGGCAGCCCGATCGAGTACCCCTGGCTCCCCTTGTACGTCTCCGTCGCCGCCGCGCCGCCGTCCCCGGCCGAGCCGTCCGGCCCGCCGGCGCCGGCGCTCTGGTCGTTCGTCCCCGTGCCCGTGCCCGTCTCCTTGCCTGCCGACGCGGTCGCCCTGTCGTCGCCGCGGGTGCCGTCGGTGCGGGTGCCGTCGTTGTCGTCGCTCTTGGTGTCGGGACTCGGGTCCTGACTGGCGACGGCCCGTTCGCCACCGCTGCCGTTCGCCCCCTTGTCGCCCTCGTCGTCGCCACCGCTGAGGACGACGGCCAGCACGATGCCCAGCACGGCAAGGACGGCGACCAC
>NZ_NEUB01000757.1:1128-1253 GCF_002910825.1 Streptomyces sp. SM1
CGCGGCACCACGTCGGTGAGCGACGCCCGCGGCACGGGCCGGGACGGCATGTCCGGCGGTGTCATCACCGGCCATCCGGAACTGCGGCCGCCGGTGGCCGGCTGCCGAGGCGCGGCAGCGGGGGG
>NZ_NEUB01000758.1 GCF_002910825.1 Streptomyces sp. SM1
GTGACGACCGCCGGCAGGTTGCGTCCCCCGCCGCCGACGAACACCGCGTCCGGGTCCTCGTCCAGCCCGGACAGCACTCCGGGCGCCGCCCCGTGCACCACCCGCACGTCGACCCCGTGCGCGACGGCGTTGGCACGGATCCGCGCCACCCCGTCCGGTGTCCTCTCGACGGCGGTGACGGCGGCCCCCAGCCGGGCGCACTCCACGGCCACCGACCCCGATCCCGCGCCGACGTCCCACACCAGCTCACCGGGGCGCGGTCCGAGCCGGGCCAGGGCCAGGGCCCGCACCTCGAACTTGGTGATCATGGAGTCGCGGTGGTCGAACGCCGACTCGTCCAGCGCCCAGCCGGCCGGCCGCCCGATCCCGCCCGCGACGGTCCGTACGGGCCCGAGGACCCGTGCCTCGTCCAGGCACAGCACCACGTTCACCGCCGTACCCCAGTCCCGCCCGGCGGCCGCGGCGGGCGTCACCCGCTCCACCCGCTCCTCGGCGGACCCCAGCGCGGACGCGACGACCAGCACACGCGCGGTGTCCCGCAGCGCCGCCCCCAGTTCGGCCGGACCCGCCCCGGGACCCGTCAGCACGGCCACCTTCGGATACGCCCGGCACAGGTTCACCGCCGTACGCGCGTCCCGCCCGTGCGCGCTCACCACCACGGCGTCGTCCCACGCCACCCCGACGCGCGCGAACGCGGCGGCCACCGACGGGACACCGGGCCGCACATCGAGCCGCTCCGGCCCGAACCGCTCGGCCAGCGCCCGCACGATCCCGAAGAACCCGGGATCCCCGGACGCCAGCACCACCACCGGCCGCTCCTCGGCCACGTACGTCCCGATGGTGTCGAGCGCGGGCGCCAGCGGCCCGAGCACGATCCGCTCGGCCCCCTCCGGCAGCCGTACGGCGTCCAGATGCCGCCGCCCGCCCACGACCAGCTCCGCCCCCGCCGTCACCCGGGCGTCGACCGCCGCCCCGGCCCCGGCCCCGGTCCCTGCCCCGGCCCCGGCCCCGGCCCCTGTCCCTGTCCCTGTCCCTGTCCCGACGACGGTGATCATGTGCTCGCGCCCCGCGAACGCAGCGCACGGCGCGCCTGCGGATCGGCCTTGCGGAAGCCGTGGAAGTGACCGGGGTGGTAGAGGTGCGACCGTGTGCCGTGCGCGTCGAGCGCCGGACCGACCAGGAACAGCGTGTGCTTCCACAGCCGGTGTTCCTTGACCGTCTCCTCCAGCGTGCTGATCGTGCACTTCACGATCAGCTCCTCCGGCCAGGTCGCCTGGTACGCGACGACGACCGGCGTGGACGTCGGATAGCCGCCCTCCAGCAGTTCCCGCACCAGCTGCCCGCTGCGGGCGGCCGACAGGAAGACCGCCATGGTGGTGCCGTGCCGCGCGAACTCGCGGACCTCCTCGCCCGGAGGCATCGGTGTCTTGCCCCCGCCGAGCCGGGTCAGCACGACGGACTGCGCCACCTCGGGAATGGTCAGCTCCCGCCCCGCCAGCGCCGCGACGGCCGAGAACGACGACACACCGGGCACGATCTCCGTCGCGACACCGAGCTCCGCGCACCGGTCGACCTGCTCCTGCGTCCCGCCCCACAGCGCCGGGTCACCGGAATGGATCCGGGCGACCCGCAGCCCCTCCGCGCGGGCCCGCCCGTAGACGGCCACCACGTCCTCCAGGGACATCGTCGCCGAATCGAGGATCTCCGCGCCCTCACGGGCGTGCCGAAGCACTTCCTCCTGCACCAGGCTGGCGGCCCAGATCACCACGTCGGCCTCGGCGATGGCCCGCGCGGCACGGAATGTCAGCAGATCGGCGGCGCCGGGGCCGGCCCCGACGAAGGTCACCTTGCCGGTGGTGGCGTCGGCCATGGGATGTGGTCCTCTCCTGCGGGTCACGGGATCAAGAAGTGGGCGGTGGGCGGCTGTCACGTGTGCGCGACCGGCCGCCGATCGGATACGAAGAACCCATGGCGGTCCTCGTCGCGCTCGGCGCGTTCCTGATGACGCTGGCCGGCGGCTGGTCGGCACACCGCGTGACCGACCGCCGCCACCTGGTGCTGGGCCTGGCCGGCGGGCTGATGCTGGGCGTCGTCGGCCTGGAACTCCTTCCGGAGTCCCTGAAAGCGGCCGGCACCGAGATCTACGGGGTATCGGCGGCCCTGCTGCTCTTCGTCGGCGGTTTCCTGCTCGCCCATCTGGTGGAACGCCTGCTGGCCCACCGGCAGGCCGCACACGGCGCCGGGGAGAGCAACGGCCGAACCCCCGAGGTGGGCCTCACCGCCGCCGCCGCGATGGTCGGCCACAGTGCCATGGACGGCGTGGCGATCGGCGCGGCCTTCCAGGTCGGCGGCGGCATGGGCGCCGCCGTCGCGGTGGCCGTGATCGCCCACGACTTCGCGGACGGCTTCAACACGTACACCCTCACGCGCGTCTACGGGAACGCCCGCCGCCGCGCGCTGGCGATGCTGTTCGCGGACGCGGCGGCACCGGTCGCCGGCGCGGCGTCCACGCTGTTCTTCACCATCCCGGAACCGCTGCTCGGCGGCTACCTCGGCCTGTTCGGCGGCGCCCTGCTCTACCTCGCGGCGGCCGAGATCCTGCCCGAGGCCCACCACGAGCACCCGGCCCGTTCCACCCTGCTGTGCACGGTCGCGGGCGTGCTGTTCATCTGGCTGGTGGTGGGCGCCGCGCACTGAGCACGGACCGGACCGGCTCACAGCTTGCCGCCCCGCCCGCCGTCACGCCGCGGCGGCGCGATGAGCGTCGACAGATACGGCAGCGGCGCCCCGTCGAGCTCGGCGGCCGGCCGGACCGACTCCTCCGGCAGCCCGAGCGCCGACCCCCACACCGCGTCACCGATCCGCCCGGTCTCCCGCAGCGCCTCGGCGACCTCACCCGCCTGCCGCCCGAACTTGTACGCGACGACGGTCCCCGGCCCGGCCAGGGCGTCCTTGAGCACGGCGGCCCCCGCGGTCACCGGAACCAGCGTGAGCGGCTCGGTCCCCTCGGTCAGCACGGCCCCGGAACGCGCCGCGAGCTCCTGCATGGCGGTGATCCCCGGAACGGTCTCGACCACGGTGTCCGGCACCAGCGCCACGAGGGTCTGGGCGAGATACGTGAACGTCGAGTACACGTTGGGGTCCCCGATGGTCGCGAAGGCGACGGCCCCGTGCTCCCGCAGCAGCCCGGCGAGCCGCTCACCGGCGGCGTCCCAGGCCGCCTCGCGCCGTGCACGGTCGGTCCGCTCGTTCAGCGCGAACACCACCCGGACGACCTTCCCGGCGGGCACGTAGTGCAGCACGGTCGCCTCGGCCCGCCCGCGTTCACCACCGTCCATCACGGGTACGACGACGACGTCCGCGGCCCGCAGCGCGTTGACCCCCTTCACGGTCACCAGCTCCGGATCCCCGGGCCCGACGCCCACCCCGATCAGCCTGCTCATGACGTGCGGCACCTCTCCACGAACCGACGTGCGGCACCGGGCTCGGACGCCCAGTGCGTGTGCAGATAGCTCGCGTGCACACCGCGCTCCACGAATCCCTCGACACGCCGCTCGGGCGCCCTCATCCCCCAGGCGGGAGCGTCCCCGGCCACCGGCTCGACCACGGTCCGGTGGAACTCGTGCCCGCGCATCCGCGTCCCCGCGGCGGCCAGCGCGCTGTCGCTCACGGCCACGGCGTCCCGGTATCCCAGCGTCAACCGCTCCGACATCCGAGCGGAGGCGTCCAGCACCCCGCACATCGGCAGCCCGTCCAGCTCCCGGCACAGATACAGCAGCCCGGCGCACTCGGCGGCGACAGGAGCCCCGGCGAGGGCCAGTTCGGAGACGGCCTTCCGCAGCGACTCGTTGGCGGACAACTCGGAGGCGTACACCTCGGGAAACCCGCCACCGACGACCAGCCCGGCCGTCCCTTCGGGCAACTCCTCGTCCCGCAAGGGATCGAAGGTGACGACCTCGGCCCCGGCGGCGGCAAGCAACTCGGCATGCTCGGCGTACGAGAACGTGAAAGCAGCCCCACCCGCAAGGGCGACCCTCACAGCCGGCCCTGGTTCTCCCAGCCCGTCCGGCGTTTGAGGACAGGGCCCGTCGAGGGCCGTACAGGGGTCCGGGGGCAGCGCCCCCGAGGACGATGGGGGTCCCCCCGCTCGAGCGAAGCCGAGAGTGGGGGAGGGAAGGGGCGGCGGGGGCGAGGAAGCCAGAGCCGCGCCCGCGTCCCACCCCGCACCCGCCAGGGACCCCGCACTCCGCGCCAGCGCGACCAGCGCCGGCAGATCACACCCGTCAGCCACCTGCGCACCCATCGCCGAGACGGCCCCGACAGCGGCGGCCCCCCGCTCGGCCACAGGCACCAGCCCCAAGTGCCGCGACGGCACGTCGACCTGCCGAGCCCGCCGCAAGGCACCGAGCACCGGCACCCCCACGGACTCCAACGCCTCCCGCAACAACCCCTCGTGCCGCTCCGAGGCGACCTTGTTCAGGATCACGCCCCCGATCCGCACCTCCGGATCCCAGCTCACGAACCCGTGCACCAGCGCCGCCACCGACCGCGACTGCGACGACGCGTCCACGACCAGCACGACCGGCGCCCGCAACACCTTGGCGACCTGCGCGGTCGAGGCCAGCTCCCCTTCCCCCGCGGCCCCGTCGTACAGCCCCATGACCCCCTCGACGACGGCGATGTCACACCCCCGCGCGCCGTGCGCGAACAGCGGAGCCACCAGCTCCGGACCGCACAGATACGCGTCGAGGTTCCGCCCCACCCGCCCGGTGGCCAGCGAGTGGTACCCGGGGTCGATGTAGTCCGGCCCCACCTTGTGCGGAGACACGGCGAACCCCCGCGCGGACAGCGCGGCCATCAACCCGGTGGCGACGGTGGTCTTGCCGCTGCCCGACGCGGGCGCGGTGATCACCAGCCGAGGGACGGAGTTCACCACTCGATGCCCCTCTGCCCCTTCTGCCCCACGTCCATGGGGTGCCTCACCTTGGACATGTCGGTCACGAGGTCGGCGACCCCGACCAGCTTCTCCGGCGCGTTCCGTCCCGTGATCACCACATGCTGCGTTCCCGGCCGCTCCCGCAGCACGGACACCACCTCGTCGGTGTCCACCCACCCCCAGTGCATCGGGTAGGCGAACTCGTCGAGCACGTACAGCCGGTACGTCTCGGCGGCGAGGTCCCGCTTGACCTGCTCCCAGCCCTCGCGGGCCTTCTCCTCGTTGCTGAGGTCGTCCCCCCGAGGATCGCGCTGGATCCACGACCAGCCCTCGCCCATCTTGTGCCAGTCGACGGAGCCGCCCTCGCCGGACGCACCGAGCACCCGCAGCGCGTTCTCCTCGCCGACCTTCCACTTCGCCGACTTGACGAACTGGAACACCCCGATCGGCCACCCCTGGTTCCAGGCCCGCAGCGCCAGTCCGAACGCGGCGGTCGACTTGCCCTTCCCGATACCCGTGTGCACGACGACCAGCGGCCGGTTGCGCCGCTGCCGGGTCGTCAGCCCGTCGTCGGGTACGACACTCGGCTGCCCCTTCGGCATTACGCGGCCCTCCTCGAAGTTCCCTGTACGTCCCTGACCAGCCCGGCGATCGAGTCGGCCCGCAGCTCGTCCAGCGTCACGGCACTGCCGCCCAGCTCACCGGCCAGCCGCCCGGCGAGCCCCAGCCGCACCGGCCCGGACTCGCAGTCCACGACCACCGACGCGATCCCCTCGGCCGCGAACAGCCCCGCGGCACGCGAGGCCAGTGCGACCGGCTCCGGACCACCGGTCGCCCGCCCGTCCGTCACCACGACGACCAGCGGCCGCCGCGAGGGGTCCCGCAACCGCTCCACCCGCAGCACGTCGTGCGCCTTGAGCAACCCCGCCGCCAGCGGGGTCCGCCCACCGGTCGGCAGCGATTCCAGCCGGGCCGCCGCGGCGTCCACCGACGACGTGGGCGGCAGCGCCACGTCGGCCGCCGACCCCCGGAAGGTCACCAGCCCCACCTTGTCCCGCCGCTGGTAGGCGTCGAGCAGCAGCGACACCACGGCGCCCTTCACGGCGCCCATCCGCTGCCGCGCGGCCATGGAACCGGAGGCGTCGACGACGAACAGCACGAGATTGGACTCGCGTCCCTCGCGCGTCGCCTGCCGCAGATCGTCCCGCCGCAGCACCAGTCCCGGCCCGGACCGC
>NZ_NEUB01000759.1 GCF_002910825.1 Streptomyces sp. SM1
GGCTCGCGCCGGTGCGTCGGCGTCAGCAGGGACACCGCGGGGTAGGGTCGAGGGCGGGTGCGGCGCCGGGTGGCGCGGCGGCGGACGGGACGGGCCCGGCCGACTCGGGAAGCGGGATGTCACGCAGGGCCACGGCTTCAGTCTCCTCTCACGGCGAGGCGCTCGATCGCCGCCATGGGTACGGGCAGCCAGTCGGGTCGGTGCCGGGCCTCGTACAGCACCTCGTACACGGCCCGGTCCGTCTCATAGGCGCGGAGCAGGCCGTGCTTCTTGCGCGGGTCCCAGCCGGCGCGGGCGGCGTAGCCCGCGCAGTAGGCCTCGCGACAGCGACGCGCCCACTCCGGGCGCCAGGGGCGGCGCTGGCGGGCGGCGTAGTCGAAGGAGCGCAGCATCCCGGCGATGTCCCGCACGGGGGAGTGGGCGCTGCGCCGTTCGGAGAGCGGCCGGGACGGCTCGCCCTCGAAGTCGATGACGAACCACTCGCGCCCGGCCCGCAGCACCTGTCCCAGATGGAGATCGCCGTGGATGCGCTGTGCCGGCGGTCCGGCGTCGCAGGTGGCCAGCGCGGCGAAGGCGGTCCGCAGCCCGGGAACGAACGGCTGGAGCGCGGGCACGGCGTGCGCGGCGGCGGTCAGCCGCTCGGTCATCGCCGCCGCCGTCCGTCCGTTCTCCCCGGGGGCGCCGATGGGGAACGCCGAGGACAGCGCCAGATGCACGTCCGCCGTCGCCCGGCCCAGCGCGTGCGCCTGCGCGGTGAAGTCGTCGCCGGAGGCGAGCGCGTCGAGGGCCAGCGTCCAGCCGTCGGAGGCGTTGCGCAGATACGGCTGGAGCACGCCGAGCGTCGCCTTGAACGGATAGGTGGTGCCCAGCCAGGCCACCGGGGCGGGAACCCGGTGGCAGCCCTGACGGGCGAGCGCCCCCGGCACCTCCAGATCCGGGTTGACGCCGGGCTGGATGCGGCGGAACACCTTCAGGATGTACTCGTCGCCGTACACCAGCGAGGAGTTGGACTGTTCGGCGGTCATCAGCCGGGGCACCAGTCCGGCGGGCACCTGCTGGGCCCCGTCGCACTCGAAGCGCAGCGGGCCCGCGGTGCCGGGGCGGCGCAGCCGCTCCAGGAGCAGCTGGGCGGCGCGCGGGTCGTGGAGGGCGTCGTAGACGGTCATTCCGGCCAGCAGACCGGTCGGCACCCTGCCGATGAGCGCCTTGCCGAGCCGCGGTGAGGGGTGTTCCCGCACACCGAGGAGCAGCTGGTAGCAGTCACCGGCCGGGACGGTGCCCCCGGGGGCGGGCACGCCGCCGTGAGCGGCGTGCACCAGTACGTGCAGGCAGCCGGGGAACAGCTCCGTCATCGACAGCACACCGAGGTCGGTGACGGGCCGGTCCTTCCCGGCGAACCAGCGCTGCAGGGGCAGCCACTCGCGCAGCAGCCCGGTGAGCGACTCCATGGGCTCGGCGGGCGCGCTTCGCGGGCGCAGGAACGCGGTCTTCGTCATGGTGACGCCTCCTTACGCCGGCACACCCTCACAGTCGTCGGCCGCTGCGGGATGCGACTCGGGTGAGCCGGAACCAGTAGAAGCCGTGGCCCCCGAGGGTCATCAGGTACGGCAGCTCCCCCACGGCCGGGAACCGCACCCCGCCGAACAGCTCCACCGGGTGCCGCCCCTCGAAGGCGCTGAGATCCAGCTCCGTGGGCTGTGCGAAGCGGGAGAAGTTGTTCACGCAGAGCACCAGGTCGTCCTCGTACTCGCGCAGGAAGGCGAGGACGGCGGGGTTGGAGGACGGCAGTTCGGTGTAGGAGCCGAGGCCGAAGGCGGGGTTCTGTTTGCGGATCTCGATCATCCGGCGGGTCCAGTGGAGCAGGGAGGAGGGGGAGGCCATGGACGCTTCGACGCTGGTGACCTGGTAGCCGTAGACCGGGTCCATGATGGCGGGGAGGAAGAGGCGTCCGGGGTCGGAGGAGGAGAAGCCGGCGTTGCGGTCCGGGGTCCACTGCATGGGGGTGCGGACGGCGTCGCGGTCGCCGAGCCAGATGTTGTCGCCCATGCCGATCTCGTCGCCGTAGTAGATGATCGGTGATCCGGGGAGCGACAGCAGGAGGGCGTTGAAGAGTTCGATCTGGTTGCGGTCGTTGTCCAGCAGGGGGGCGAGGCGGCGGCGGATGCCGATGTTGGCGCGCATGCGGGGGTCCTTGGCGTATTCCGCCCACATGTAGTCGCGTTCCTCGTCGGTGACCATCTCCAGGGTCAGTTCGTCGTGGTTGCGCAGGAAGATGCCCCACTGGCAGCCGGAGGGGATGGCGGGGGTCTTGGCGAGGATCTCCGAGACGGGGTAGCGGGACTCGCGGCGCACGGCCATGAAGATGCGGGGCATGACGGGGAAGTGGAAGGCCATGTGGCACTCGTCGCCGCCGGCGGAGTAGTCGCCGAAGTAGTCGACGACGTCCTCCGGCCACTGGTTGGCCTCCGCCAGGACCACCGTGTCCGGGTACTGGGTGTCGATCTCCTTGCGCACCCGCTTCAGGAACGCGTGGGTCTCCGGGAGGTTCTCGCAGTTCGTCCCCTCCCGCTGGTACAGGTACGGCACCGCGTCCAGCCGGAACCCGTCGATCCCCAGGTCCAGCCAGAACTTCAGGGCGGAGATCATCTCCTCCTGGACCGCCGGGTTCTCGTAGTTGAGGTCCGGCTGGTGCGAGAAGAAGCGGTGGAAGTAGTACTGCTTGCGTACAGGGTCGTACGTCCAGTTGGACGCCTCGGTGTCGACGAAGATGATGCGGGCGTCCTGGAACTGCTTGTCGTCGTCGGCCCACACGTAGTAGTCGCCGTAGGGGCCGTCCGGGTCCTTGCGCGACTCCTGGAACCACGGGTGCTGGTCGCTGGTGTGGTTCATGACGAAGTCGATGATCACGCGCATGCCGCGCTGGTGCGCGGAGTCGACGAACTCGACGAAGTCGGCGAGGTCGCCGAAGTCGGGCAGCACGGCGGTGTAGTCGGCCACGTCGTAACCGCCGTCGCGCAGCGGCGACTTGAAGAAGGGCGGCAGCCACAGGCAGTCGACGCCCAGCCACTGCAGATAGTCGAGTTTGGCGGTCAGACCCTTCAGGTCGCCGATGCCGTCGCCGTTGCTGTCCTGGAAGGAGCGGACCAGGACCTCGTAGAAGACGGCTCGTTTGAACCAGTCCGGGTCCCGGTCC
>NZ_NEUB01000760.1 GCF_002910825.1 Streptomyces sp. SM1
GGGGTGTGCCGGCACAACCGCACCGAGGATCCATGGCGCGCGCCGCGGCCCACTGAGCCGTACGACGTCCCGTACGTACGGCCCGGACGTCCCCCAGGGGCCGAACGGCACGGCAGCCATGGATCCACCGCACCGCAGACCCGGTCACGGGAGCCGCTGACCGAGCGGGGCGGAGAGTACGCACGGGCGCTCTCCGCCCCGCTCGGCGTGCCCCGGCCGGGGCCGACACCCGCCACCCGTACCGGAAGTGGCGTGTACCCGTCGTATATCCACCGTTTCCCAGCGGTAGGGAGCACCTTGGTGGCAGTCTGCTCATCAGCAGACACGCAAAGTGGCTAGTACGAGGCATACAGCCGGAGGTGCACGTCCCGTGGCGTCCAATGTCAATCCCACCGTCAGGCGGCGCCGGCTGGGCCAGGAGCTGCGCAGGCTCCGTGAGCTCAAGGGCATGACGGCCGAGGAGGTGGCCGAGCGACTGCTGGTGTCGCAGTCGAAGATCAGCCGCCTGGAGAACGGACGGCGCAGCATCAGCCAGCGCGATGTGCGCGACCTGTGCGGGGTGTACGAGGTCGAGGACCAGCGGATCGTCGAGTCGCTGATGCAGATGGCCAAGGACTCCCGCCAGCAGGGCTGGTGGCACGCCTTCGGCGACATCCCGTACAGCGTCTACATCGGTCTGGAGACGGACGCGGAGTCGCTGCGCGTCTACGAACCCCAGATCATCACCGGCCTGTTGCAGACCCGGGCGTACGCGGAGGCGATCGTCCAGGGCGGTTCGCCGGAGTCGACCGAGCAGGAGAACGACCGGCGGGTCGAGGTGCGGCTGCGCCGGCAGGGCCGGATCACCGCCGACGGCGAACCGCTGCGGCTGTGGGTGGTCCTGGACGAGGCGTCGCTGCACCGGATCGTCGGCAGCCGCCAGGTGATGCGGGAACAGCTCGAGCACGTCATGGAGTTGAGCCGGCTGCCGCACATCACCGTGCAGGTGCTGCCGTTCGAGGTCGGCGCGCACGCCGGCATCAACGGCCAGTACTCGATCCTGGAGTTCGCCGACGCGGCGGACTCGAGCGTGGTGTACATCGAGGGCGTCACCAGCGACCTGTACCTGGAGAAGCCGCACGACGTACAGAAGTACACGGTGATGTACGAGCACCTGCGGGCCCAGTCGCTGAACGTGGAACAGTCCCGTCAGCTGGTGGAACGCCTCGCGAAGGACTACGCGCGCTGAGCCACCCTCAGGCGTGGGGCGGAACCATACATCGCCGACAGGCCTGACTGGAACTCCCGTGTGGAATATGCCACCCGGACGAGTGAACGACCGCTCCGACAGAAGATGTTGGCGAGTAGCGTCGATCACGCCAACCACAGTTGAGGGTTGGCGCAATCCGTTCTGCGGGTCCCTGCCGGAACGCGCAGGCCGGTGACAGCAACTCGGCATCTGGCTACGGAGCGAACATGGCAATTCGTCTGGGCGCCACGGAAACGTGGACGACGTCCTCCTACACCAACAACAACGGCGCGTGCGTGATGGTCAGGTCGACCACCCGGTCGGCGCTGGAACTCGGGGACACCAAGATCCCCGAGGGCCCGAAGCTGGCGTTCCCCGCGGACGCGTGGAACGCCTTCGTGGCCACGGTCAAGGGCTGACGGCGCGGACGCCCGCCACCGGCTCCACCCGAGCCCTCTCGACCAGTTCGCCGTCCTCGCCGAGAGGGCTCGACCGGTGCCCCCCGGGCCGGCCCACAGAGGGCTGCCGAGGGGTCCATCGGCCGGTCGAGCACCTCCGGCTTCCGGAAGCGTTACCGGGACGCCACGGGGAAGGCCACATCACACACCGGCTCCTGCGGCCCCGCGGCCCCCAGTCCGCGAAGCACACCCGCTCACCCCGGCCCCAGGGGCAAGGTCGACGGTCAGCCGATCGCCTTCTCCACCGCCGCCACGACCTGCTCCGACTCCGGCTCCGTCTGCGGCGAGAATCGGGCGAGGACCTCGCCGTCCCGCCCGATCAGGAACTTCTCGAAGTTCCAGCGGACGTCCCCGCTGTGCCCCTCGTCGTCACAGGCCCCGGCCAGCCGCTCGTACAGCGCGTGCCGTCCCTCCCCGTTGACCTCGACCTTCTCGGTCATCGGGAAGGTCACCCCGTACGTCGCCGAACAGAACTCGGCGATCTCCTCCGAGCTTCCCGGCTCCTGGCCGAGGAACTGGTTGCAGGGCACGCCCAGCACGGTGAAGCCCCGCTCCGCGTACCGCTCGTGCAGCCGCTCCAGGCCCGCGTACTGCGGGGTCAGCCCGCACTTGGAAGCCACGTTCACGACGAGCACCACCCGGCCCGCGTACTGGGCGAGGTCCGCCGGACCACCGGCGAGCGCGCCGATCTCGACATCGAGGGGAGAGGTGCCGTTGTTCTCTGCAGTCGTCATGAGCCGACCCTAACGGCGCGGCCCGGCATTCCCGTGTCCGGCCTCGGCGAGAACCTCCCCGGCCGCCGTCCGCACGTACAGCACCGACCGGCCCGTACGGCCCGCCCGCTCCACCAGCCCCGCCTCCAGCAGCAGCCGCAGATGCCGTCCCACCGAGCCCAGCCCCTGCCCGGTCACCGCCACCAGCTGGCTGGTGCTCATCGGCGACCCCAGCAGCATCAGCACCCGGGCCCGCGCCCCTCCGAGCAGCGCGCCCAGTCCCGTCGGCACGCTCTCCCGGCTCCGGTCACCGGCCAGCGCCCCCGCGCACGGGTAGACGAGCGCGTACCGCCGCGTCCCCTCCCACGCCACCCAGCCCACCCGCTGCGACGTCACCGGCACGAACAGCAGCTCCGCCCCCGGGATCTCCCGCGGGGGCAGCTCGTGCGCGTTGGCCTGCAGCCGGTTGCCGCCCAGCCAGCGCGTCCCCGGCCGCAGCGCGTCCAGCACCGCCGCCCACCCGTCCCGCCCCACCTGCGCAGTCCGGGCCACCACGTCGGCCTCGAGGATCCGCCGGCGCCGCGCCCAGTACGGACGCACGGCGTCCTGCCACACGTGGGTGAGGAGACCGGCGGCGCGCTCCGCGAGATCGTCGCGGTCCAGGAGGGCGGGCAGCGGGCCGCCCAGCGCGACCCGCAGCTGGCCGCGGGCGGCGGGCGGGACCGTACGCACCCGTTCGACCTCCTCCTCGAAGCTCTCACCGCCCCGCGGGGCGACGGTCAGGAAGTCCGCGACCCACACCGTGCCGAGCGCGGACGGCACGAGCAGCGCGGTCACCGGGTCGGCGGCCAACCGGGCCCGGTAGGCGGGCAGATGGGTCCCCAGCCACTCCCGCTCGCCCGGATGCGCGGCCCGCGCCACGTGCAGCAGCCGCAGCGCCGCGAGAGTCTCCGAGAGCGGCGAGAGCGCGAACCGGCTCGCGGCGAGCGTGTCCGCGCTGATCTGCCACCAGCCCACGGCCGTTCACCTCCCGCCCTCGGTGGTTTCGCCCCGGCGCGAAACATTGACCACCGCACCGGCGCCCTCCACAGACTCCGCGCATGCGCAGCTACCGGGACCTCTTCCGCACACCGGAGTTCACTCCGCTCTTCCTCGCCGCCTCCGCCCAGACCCTGGCCCGCACGACGAGCGGCCTGGCCCTGGCCACGCTCGTCCACCGGGAGACCGCCTCACCGCTGCTGACCGCACTGAGCATGTTCGGTCCGTCCCTGGCCCACGTCCTCGGCGCGACGCTCTTCATGTCCGCCGCCGACCGCCTCCCGCCGCGGGCCACCAGCGTGGGCACGGCACTGGCCTTCACGGCGACCACGGCCCTGCTGGCCGTGCCCAACCTCCCGCTCACGGCGGTCTTCGCCGTCCTCCTCGTCCAGGGGCTGGTCGCGTCGGTGAGCGGGGGAGTCGGCTGGGGCCTGCTGAACGAGATCCTCCCCAAGGACGGCTACCTGCTCGGCCGTTCCGTCTTCAACATGATGCACGGCCTCACCCAGGTCACCGGCTACGCGACGGGCGGCATCCTGCTCGCCCTCCTCTCCCCGCGCCTGTCGCTGCTCCTCGCGGCGGCCCTGTACGGCACGGCCGCGCTCGTCGCCCGCCTCGGCCTGACCCGCCGCCCCCCGCGCGCAACGGGCCGGCCCTCCGTTCGGGCCACCCGGCACGCCAACGCCCGGCTCTGGTCGTCCCCGGCCCGCCGCCACGTGTACCTCGGCCTGTGGATCCCCAACGGCCTGATCGTCGGCTGCGAATCCCTCTACGTCTCCCACGCCCCCCACTCCGCGGGCGTCCTCCTCGCCTGCGCGGCCGCGGGCATGCTGGCCGGCGACGTGGCGGTCGGCCGCCTGATCCCGGCGGACCGCCGCCGGCGCCTGACCACCCCGCTCCTGCTGCTCCTCGCCATGCCCTACCTCCCCCTCGTCCTCCACCCGTCCCTCGCCGTGACCGCCGTCCTGGTCACCGTGGCCTCCATCGGCTTCGGGGCGAGCCTGGTCCAGCAGGAGCGGCTGATGGCCGTCACCCCGCCGGACCTCTCCGGGCACGCCCTCGGCCTGCACTCCTCCGGCATGCTCACGATGCAGGGCGTGAACGCGGCCCTCGCGGGCGGCCTCGCCCAGCTCACCTCACCCGCGGCCGCGATGACGACCCTGGCGGCGGCGTCATCCGTCGTGACCCTGTTTCTGGCGGCCCGGACACCCGCCACCGCGGCACGCGACGCCTCCTTACCGGAGTGATGGGGGACGCCGACGGGCCACGCGAGCCGCCGACAGAGAACCGGTCACCTGTACGGAGGTAAATCTGTTGCCGTCGCTGTAGACATTCGCGAGGCGGGGAGGTACTGTCTCTGTTGTAGCCAAGAAGTCTCGAAGGCGGGGCAGACACGAACTGCCCGCAGGTAAGGACGACGTTGTGGCCGGTGGCGGCCTCCGGGCATCCACCGGGACGCAGAACCCGCGCATCAACCGGTGCGCACGAAGAAGGAGAGAAGGAGGCGGACGCCATCAGGATCGCCCGGGCGAGAACGGTCCGCCCGGGTACCGCAGGCCCCGGAACGGAAGGTGGTCCCACGGTCACGCATCCGCGATCCCCGCACACCCCGCCCCATGCCAGGGGCTGGTGCGGACACGGAAGGCCGGCAGTGCAGTAGCCGGCAGATGGTGTTACAAATCCCTCGGGGCCTTGGTGCCGTACGGCACCAAGGCCCCTCGACGCATTACCCGACAGAGGTGCAGATGACCGCAGACACACCGTTCGACCGACTCGACGACGACGACTACCCCGCCTACACCATGGGACGAGCAGCGGAGATGCTCGGTACCACGCCCGCGTTCCTGCGGGCACTCGGTGAAGCCCGGCTGATCACGCCACTGCGGTCCGAGGGCGGCCACCGCCGCTACTCCCGCTATCAGCTGCGGATCGCCTCCCGGGCCCGGGAGATGGTCGACCAGGGGACCGCCATCGAGGCGGCCTGCCGCATCATCATTCTGGAGGACCAGCTCGAAGAAGCCCGGCGCATCAACGACGAACTGCGCCGCAGTGAACTCGGCTCCGGCCACAGGGCGGGCGCCTGACCCGAATCTTCGCAGTGGACGCCGGTCCCCGCGCCGAGCGGGCGGCGGACCGGGCCGGGCGGTTCAGTCCGGCCCGGCGGCGGGGCGGTGCGGTCCGGCCCGACGGCGTGTGCGGCCGGCCTGTTCCGACGCCACTTCCGGCCCGCTTCCGACGCCGCTGTTGGCCCGCTTCCGGCCCGCTTCCGGCCCGAAGGGGGACTCGCGCGTCGTCCCGGGCGGGCCGGCGCATAGAATTCGGCCTCATGGTGAAGCCTGACGAGCTGATCGTCGAGATCGCTGCCCTGGTGGAGTCCGGGCAGAGCAGCCAGATGTCCCTGACCGTGGTCACCGGTGGTGCTGTCATCACCGGCCGCCTCGCCCCCGAAGCCGTATGGCGCCAACGAGTGGCGGAAGTGCTGACGGGCTCGGCGAAGCTGAGCCGGTTCTCCGCCGTCTTCGACGCCCGCGGGAAGCGGGAGGGGCCACCCACCCATCTCCACTTCCACGTCGCCCGCATCCTGCAGGGCACGGTGGGCATCCCGGAGACGGGCGGGATGTACCGCGTCGCGATCGAGGACGTCAGCGCCTGGACCGTGGGGGACTTCAGTTACTCCGACCACTGACGGCTGCGCGCCCGCCGCCTCGCGTCGTCGTCGGCGACGCCGGCGATGTCGCGCAGCCGTACCCGGTCCGTGTAGGCGGAACCGTCCCGTACGGCGGTGAGCCCGTCCCGTGTGACCACGTCGGTGCACCGTCCGTCCTCGTCACAGACGGCGAGATGGCCGGTGCGCGCGGCGGCCATGAAAGACAACGCCACCTCGACGGTCATGTCGTCCCACACCCGGGGCCAGGCGGCGGCAGGACGAAGTGCGGAGGTGTCCGCCGGACGGGAATACGCCTGAACCAGGGACAAGAAGTGCCTCCCGAGAGATGGGTCAGCCTCCCGGTCATGCGGGCGCACGCCGGAACCGGCAGAAGCGGGTCGGCGCGGAAATGCCGCATCAGGAAACTTGGGGAATGGACGGAACGGCCGGACGGACGCGAAAGGAACATCCGCCCGGAAAGAACAGATCGCAATAGGCAAAGCGGAAAACGGCAGCAGCTGGGGCCCGCACCCCGAAGGGTGCGGGCCCCAGCTACGTGGTGCGCGTCAGATCAGGCGGGAACGATGTTCTCGGCCGTCGGGCCCTTCTGGCCCTGCGCGATGTCGAAGGACACCTTCTGGCCCTCGAGCAGCTCGCGGAAACCCTGGGCGGCGATGTTCGAGTAGTGGGCGAACACGTCAGCGCCGCCACCGTCCTGCTCGATGAAGCCGAAGCCCTTTTCCGCGTTGAACCACTTCACGGTTCCAGTAGCCATGTCATATCTCCTTCGGGGCTGTGCGTCGGTATCCGCCCTGTGCGGACACCGTGTCGCCGTGATGATCACCCCGCCGGAAAAACCGGTAGTGCGCAAACGCCCTCTCCGAAAAGGATTCCGGATGAGAGCGCTTGAAGTTTCGGGAACCACAACTGCAACTGCGATCGACAGTAGCACGCCGAGACGCTCTGCGTATTTCGCGCGATTTCGCTCCGTTCGCCGCCGTAGCGAATCTGCGGACACCTCACGTAAAACTCTGACCTCGCGGATACAGATAAAACATCGGGCGCCGGGTAAAAATCGGAGCCGTGCTGCCGAGTCCCTCACGCACGTGCCGCAGCCCGGAGGCTCCCGCACGGTGGCTCCCGCAGGGCGTCACCCCTGGTGGTGCGACCCGCCCGGCACGGCACACCCCTGAAGGCGGAGATCCGGATACACCTCCCGGACGATGTGCTCGCCGCTCCGGTAGGGAAGTCTGCACGGCAGTACCGGCGACCGCGAGGAAGGCAGCATGGAACCCACCAAGGAACCCGACTGGACCGTCGTGGGAATCCTGGGATCCGCGAGAGGCGCGGCGGGCGCGTCCAGAGGGGAAGCCATCGGCACCGACCATCTGCTGGCCGGCATCACCGCGTCCAAGGGGGCCGCGTGCCAGGCGCTCGCGGACGCCGGGGCGACCAGGACCGCCGTGGCGGCGCTGCTGCGGGACGCCGGGGAACGGGGCGTCACACGGGAGGGCGCCGACGACGCCGACGCGACCGTCGCGTCCACGGACATCCTGGGAGACGACGGAAGCCGTCACACCCGCTTCACGGGCGCCGCGGCCAGGGCGCTGACCTCGGCGATGGAACGGGCGCGACGCGAGGACGCGAAGAAGTTCGGCGCGGTGCACCTGCTGCGGGCACTGCTGGAGGAGGGCCCGGGGGACGGGACGGGGGAGCGGAACCGCGCGGTGGCCCTGCTGGCCGCCGGCGGCGTCTCACCCAACACCGTACTGACCCTCCTCGACGGTGACACCCCGCACCCGGAGAACGACCTCGCCCCCCTGCTGCACCCCACCCGCGACGTTCTCCTCGGCCGCAGCCACTACCGGCACAAAGCCCTCTGGAAGCGGTGGCTGCTCAAGCATGTAGGCGTCAACTGGGCCTCCAGGCCCGCCTGGTGGGTCAGAATGGAGACCCACGAGCAGGCCCGCCGTCTCGGCCACGACGCGGCGGGCACCGAGCACATCCTGCTGGCGGTCCTGGCCACGCACGAGGTCGTGCTCCGGTACCCGCACATGAGGGACGAGAGCGCCCCCACGCCCGACACCCGCTACGCGGGCGCCGAACGGCTGGCCCGCATGGGCCTCGACCACGCCACCGTCCACAGCGCGCTGACCACCGGCCGTGACCCCCTGACGGCCGACGCACGCCCCGCCGAGCAGTACCTGGACGAGGCCGCGTCCCCGGGCAAGCCACCCACGGACGCCCCGCCCGACGCCCCGACGACCGACCCGGGCACGGCCCCCCTCGTCGACCTCCTCCTGAACGAGGACACCCGCGCCCGGCAACTGATCGAGGCACTCGCCACCACCGCGGGTACCTGAGAGCCCCACCCGGTGTCCGGCCGTCCGGCCGCACACCGGGTCCGGCCGTGTCTCCTGTTGGGGCGCCGGGCGCCGGGCGCCGGACGCCTGGTACGCGACCACCGCCGTCGGCCCCGGCGGCACCTGACCCGCCTCTTGCGCTGCCCACGCCGCCCGCATAAGTTACTGACGGGTAGACCATTCGCCGAAGGAGCAGCCATGCCGTCGCTCGACCGACATGAGAACGTCTTCGTTCTGGACCTGGGGGACGGCGAGAACCGCTTCCACCCGGACTGGCTCACCGGCGTCGGCGCCGCACTCGACGAGGTGGAGAAGGCGGAGGGCCCCCGCGCCCTGGTCACCGCAGCCACGGGCAAGTTCTACTCGAACGGGCTCGACCTGGAGTGGCTGTTCGCCCACGCCGACGCATATCACGGCTATGTCGCCTCCGTGCACGAGCTCTTCGCGCGGATGCTGTCCCTGCCGCTCGTCACGGTGGCCGCGCTGCAGGGCCACACCTTCGCCGCGGGCGCGATGTTCTCCCTCGCCCACGACTTCCGCGTCATGCGTGCCGACCGCGGCTACTGGTGCCTGCCCGAAGCGGACATCAACATCCCCTTCACCCCCGGCATGTCCGCCCTCATCCAGTCCCGGCTCGCCCCGCAGCCCGCGCACGAGGCCATGACGACCGCCCGCCGCTACGGCGGCACCGACGCCGTCGCCGCCGGCATCGTCGACCGGGCGGTCCCCGAGGACGCCGTGCGCTCCACCGCCATCGAGATCGCCCAGGCCCAGGTGAACAAGGCCGGCGACACCCTCGGCACCATCAAGGCCCGCATGTACGCCCCGACCCTGACCACCCTCCGCGACACCACCAGCCCCCTCGGCTGACCGGGACCGCACCCGTACGACGAAGCGGGGCCCGGACGGCTGCCCGTAGGGCTGGCTGCCCGCGCGGAAAACGAGGGGCGGACCACGTCGGCCTCTGCTACCTTTGCGGAGGCCGTGCGAGAGACCAGGAGGTGGTACCCGTGAACGCAACGACGTGGGTGCTCCCCTCCGGGGTCACGGTCGGGCGATAGGTCGTCCGGGAGTGCCACTACAGCGCACTCCCGAAAGGCACGACCATGGCCCTTCACCTCACTTCCGAACGCCGCCTCGACGACGGTGTCCTCGAACGCGCATTCACCCTCGGCGAGATCCCCGGCATCCTCTGGACGCCCGCGTCCGCGCCGGCACACGCGTCCGCACCGACGCCCCTGATCCTGCTCGGCCACCCCCCGCTCGGACTGCAGGCGATGTACCCCCGACTGGTGGCGCGGGCCCGGCGCGCCGTGGCGGACGGCTTCGCCGCGGCCACCATCGAGCTCCCCGGGAGCGGTGACCGGCCCCGTCGGGCCGACGCCGACCGGGCCCGCGCCGACCTGCGCCGGGCCATGGAAGCCGGCGAGCCGGTCGGCGACGAGATCGTCGACGCCCTCATCCTCCCGCTCGTCGACAGGGCGGTCCCGGAATGGCAGGCCGCCGTCGACGCGCTCCTGCCGCTGCCCGGACTCGGCGGCCCGGTCGGGTACTCGGGCGGAGTGATCTCCATCGGCGTCCGCCTCGCGGTGGTCGAGCCGCGCATCGTGGCCGCCGGCCTCTTCGCCGGGAGCTTTGTGCCACGCGCCATGTTCGACGAGGCCCGCCGGGTCACCATTCCGCTGCACGTCCTGCTTCAGTGGGACGACGAGGGCAACGACCGGCAGGCGGCCCTGGCCCTGTTCGACGCCTTCGGCTCCAAGGAGAAGACCCTGCACGCCAACATGGGCGGGCACACCGGCGTCCCGCGGTTCGCGGGAGGCGGCGTGGCCGACTTCTTCACCCGGCACCTGAAGTGACACCGCACCGCTCGCGGGTGGGGCTGGGTCCGTGCTTCGACAGAGCTCGAACCTCCGTCCCCTGACCGGTTGCGGCGTCACGACTTTTCTCGTCACTCCCCAGCGCGGCCGATGAGTTTGCGGCTCCCGGCCGGTCCACGCTTGTGACACCCCAGGAAAGGACTTCCCAATCATGAGGTCAAGCCGCCGCCGTGACGGGAGGTGAACCTTGGTAGCACTGTCCGTCACGGATCATCGCCCACAGGACATTGAGGCGTCGGCGGGCGAGGGCCAGCAGAGCCTGCTTGTGTCCTTTCCCCTCGCTCCTCTTGCGCTGGTAGTACGCCTTCGAGGCGGGACAGGTGGTAGTGCTGACCATCGCCGACAGGTACATGCTCCGCAGCAGTCCACGGTGGTAACGCCTGGGTCTGCGCAGGTTGCCGCTGACGCGGCCGGAGTCGCGTGGCCTGGGCGCCAGGCCGGCGAAGCCGGCCAGCCGATCGGCGCTGCCGAAGGCGTCCATGTCACCGCCGGTCGCGGCGATGAACTCGGCACCGAGCTTGGGGCCCATGCCGGGCAGACTGCGGATCACCTCAGCGTGCGGATGCTCGCGAAACTTGGCCTCGATCAGGGCGTCGAGCTCGGCGATCTCCTCATCGAGGGACATCACCCCCTTCGCGAGGCGGACCACCATGGCGGCGGCCAGCGTCTCGCCAGGCAGGGCCGTCAGCTGCGCCTGGGCAGCCTCCACAGCCGTTTTCGCAAGTGCGGCGGCGCCGCGGACCTTGCGGTTCTTCAGCCAGGTCTCGATCCGCTTCGCGCCGGCGCGGCGGATCGCGGCCGGGGTCTGGTAGCCGGTCAGCAACATCACCGGCCCTTTGTTGGTCAGCTCAAGCGAGCGTTCCAACGCGGGGAAGATCTCCAGCAGTTGAGCGCGGAGACGGTTGATCTGCCGGGTGCGGTCGAAGACCACGTCCAGGCGCCGGGTAGTGAGCGTGCGCAGGTCAATGGCGATCTCGTCGCCGGGCCTCAGCAGGCCGAGATCACGTCGGACGCGGGCCTGGTCGGCGATGACGAAGGCGTCCTTCGCGTCAGTCTTGCCCTCGCCTTTGTAGGTGGCCGATGCTCGGTGGACCGCGAGGCCGGTGAGGTAGGCCATCGGCTGGCCGTGGCTGAGCAGCAGGCCGATCAGCAGGGCGGCCCCGCCGTGGTTGAGGTCGACGGCCCACAGCACGTCGGTGGATATCTCCAGGACGTCGCCGATGAGCTGAAGCAGCTCGGTCTCGTCGTTCAGGACCCGGCGGGACAGCAGCCGCTCGCCGTCCGCGTTGATCACCACGCAGTGGTGATGCGTCTTGCCGATGTCCACTCCGGCCCAGATCTCGGGCACGTTCCCTCCGCCAGCTCGTCGTCACATCGATCCCGCAGACGACCTCGCCGACGTTGTCCTACAGCAGCGATCGAGTCGCGTCTCCCAATTGGCGGTCGAGTCGTCGCGGGGCTCCGGGCGGCCAAGTCCTTTGAGCCATCCAAACGGCGCCCACCATGCAGCCATACCCAGAACCCCTGGGCCCTCCGATCCTACGAATGACCGGATCAGACCCACGTCTTGAAAGGTAGGAC
>NZ_NEUB01000761.1 GCF_002910825.1 Streptomyces sp. SM1
GCCGAAGCCGAAGCCGAAGCCGAAGCCGAAGCCGAAGCCGGTACGAGCGTGCTGCGGCTGATCACCGATGTGCACACCACCCTGGCGACGATTCCCGACGTCAAGGCCACCGCGCCCATCCAGCAGAACCTGGCCGAGCGTCAGGTCTCACCGGGCGAGCACTACCTCGACTCCGGATATCCCTCCGCCGACTTGGTCGTGCAAGCGGCGGGCCGGGGCATCAGCATGGTCACCCCGCTCCTGGCCGACCACTCGCCCCAGGCCAAGGCCGCCGAAGGCTTCGCCAAGAGCGCCTTCCGTATCGACTGGAAAGCCCGTCAGGTCCGCTGCCCCCAGGGCGCCACCAGCGCCGGCTGGTATCCGGTCACCCAGCACGGCCGCGACGCCATCGTGATCGACTTCGCCCGCGCCGACTGCCGCCCCTGCCCATCCCGGACCAAGTGCACCAGCTCCGCCCGCGGCGCCCGCATGCTCACCCTGCGCCCCCGTGAACTCCACGAACGCACCACTGCGGCCAGAGCCGAACAGGACACCGACTCCTGGAGAACCAAGTACGCACTCCGCGCCGGCATCGAGGGCACCGTCAACCAGGCTCTCGACGTCACCGGCATCCGCCGGGCCCGCTACCGCGGCCTGCCGAAAGTCACCCTCCAACACATCTACTCCGCCACCGCCCTCAACATCGTCCGCCTCGACGCCTGGTGGGCCACCGACCCACTACGCAAGCCTCGCACCAGCCGACTCGAACGCCTCAGCCACCAACTCGCCGGCTGACGAATTCAGCAACAGAGTCAAGGGCGGCACGTCCAGCCGCCGGCTGCCACGGCAGCACGTAACCTCTCGTTTGGCATCTCAATCCTCCTGACATCCGGAGACGGCACCGGGGGCGTTCCACTCGACGCGGGACACCCCGGAGGGCTTGTTGGATGCCCTGCTCCACGCTCGTGGTCTTCCGTCCCCCTGAATTCGTGACCTTGGCGTCCCGTGAGCAGTGCAGGCTACGTCTGCCGGATCGTCCGCACGAAGGCTCCCCAGGCCCGGCGGCCCACGGTGATCACGGCGCTCTCCGCGTCCTTGGAATCGCGGATGTCCATCCCGTCGGCTCGGAGCACACACTCCATGCACTCTCCTCCGGCGCCGTTGCTGTATGACGACCTGAACCAGGCCGGAGGGCATTCGGATGGTGCTGCGGCGTTCACTTCGAGTACTCCTTCACGACGGACTTGATCAACTGGGCGGAGCGCTGAGGACTGAGCGCCGCGGCACGCAGACCGTCGAAGGCCCGTGTGTACTCACGGACATGGTGCTCGCCCTCCAGATAGACGGCATCCGTGACACCGTCTCGGTACACGAGGTCCGGGTCCTCGGGCGCCGGGAAGCCGAGCATGGTGAAAGATCCCGTGATCGGGTAGGTACCCGAATCGAAGGGCAGTACCTGCAAGGTCACGCTTCGCAACGCAGCCGACTCGAGGATCTGCTCAAGTTGCTCACGCATCACCTCCCGATCACCGATGACATTGCGCACGGCACCCTCGTTCACGACGAACCAGGCCTCGGGCGCATCCGGCCGTGTCAGCATCTCCTGACGTTCCAACCGCACACGTACGGCCCGGTCGATGTCCTCGGCCGACATGTACGCCCCGGCCGCGTGCAACTCGCGCGCATACGACGTGGTCTGCATGAGGCCCGGCAGCACCTCGCACTGGTACTGGCGGAGCGTGGAGGCGTCCTGCTCCAGGCCGATGTAGATGTTGAACCACTCGGGCACGCCCGCACCGTGTACCTGCCACCAGCCGCGCGTCTTCGACTCCCGAGCCAGTGACTTCAGGAACTCGCGGAGCTCATCGCTTGTGCCGTAGTGCCGGCAGAGCGCATCGATGTCCGACGGCTGCACTCTGCCGATACCTGTCTCCATCCGGTTGACCTTGGAGCCGCTCCAGTCCAGTGCATGGCCGACCTGGGCGCAGGTCAGCGCGCTCTTCTCCCGTAGCTTCTTCAGCTCGATCGACAGACGCCGCCGGCGTGCCGTCGGTGAACCAGCCATTTCGATCTCCTCAACCGCCCGGCATGTAACGAAAGTTCAGTCTCATGCCAAGAGGGCCGCTTGCCAATCACACGGAAGTGGGAATCCCTTCGTGCACATTGCACGAAGGGATGCGCCGGCTTCATGCTGAGCCGTGACGCGACGCAGAGTGATCACTTGTGACACTCCGCTGGCGGGACGCCACACAGCAAGGCGAACACCGATGGGAGAGCCTCGTGATGCAGGGAGCGCGCATGACGCGAAAGGTGTGGGACGTGGAGTTCACCGCCCGTCCTGAAGAAGTCGGCGTGCTGAGACGCATCGTGCAGCGTCGTCTGGCGGCCTGGGGCTTGGACGAACTCGTCGACGCGGCCCAACTGTGCGTGAGCGAGCTAGTGTCGAACGTAGTCACGCACGTGGGTCATGGCACTCCGGGCTCGCTCACGGTCTTCCTGACCGGTACGCATCTGCGCATCGAGGTCCAGGACCCCGACCCGCGGGTTCTGCCCACCCTCGTCACCACGGACGTCGACGCCGAGGGGGGACGGGGAATGGCACTCGTCGAGGCCCTTACGGACCGTTGGGGTGTGCAACTCCACGGGGACCGCAAGGTGACGTGGTGCGAGTTGGCCACCGGACCTGCATCACCGATCAGTTACGCAGAAGAGCCGTCGGTGACGCGGGCCGAAGCGCTTCTGGACGTGTACGCAACCATGAAGCCGCCGGTGTGCTCCTACAGTCACGAGTTCGGCAAGGTGGGTCGACTGGCGGCGGAACAATCCGTGATCGACATCATCACCAGGGCTTGATCAAGTTCCGTGAGTGTCTGGGTTGTTGGTGATGCCCAGGATGGCGAGTGCTCGTTCGGGTTCGTGGCGGATGGCGCGGGTGGTCTTGGCGATGTTGTCGGCTCCGAGGATCTTCAGGGTGCCGATGGCGAGGTTGCGGATGGTGGCCATGGCGCGGGGTGCGGTGCCGGTGTGAATGGTCGAGGCGTCCTCGGCGAACGTGACATCTCGGATGTAGTGGGAGGAGTTTTCGATTCCCCAGTGCCCCCGGATGGCGGTGGCGAGGTCGATGGGGCGGGTTTGATGGGCGGCGAGGCTGGTGACCGCGTAGACGTTCTCGCGGGTTTCGGGCCGGCCGGTGGGCTTGCGGCGGCGGTGGACCCGGATGGCGAGGTGGGCGTGGGGGAAAGCGATGCCGCCGAGGTTGTCGGCGATAGTGCAGGTTTTGATCGAGCGGGACTCGCGGCGGCCGTGGGCGGTGGCGGAGGCGGTGTGCTGGACCTTGATCGAGGTCCAGGGCAGGGCGGCGAGCTGGGCGTAGGCGGTGGGCTGGTTGGCCTTGA
>NZ_NEUB01000762.1 GCF_002910825.1 Streptomyces sp. SM1
GCCGAAGCCGAAGCCGAAGCCGAAGCCGAAGCCGAAGCCGGTACGAGCGTGCTGCGGCTGATCACCGATGTGCACACCACCCTGGCGACGATTCCCGACGTCAAGGCCACCGCGCCCATCCAGCAGAACCTGGCCGAGCGTCAGGTCTCACCGGGCGAGCACTACCTCGACTCCGGATATCCCTCCGCCGACTTGGTCGTGCAAGCGGCGGGCCGGGGCATCAGCATGGTCACCCCGCTCCTGGCCGACCACTCGCCCCAGGCCAAGGCCGCCGAAGGCTTCGCCAAGAGCGCCTTCCGTATCGACTGGAAAGCCCGTCAGGTCCGCTGCCCCCAGGGCGCCACCAGCGCCGGCTGGTATCCGGTCACCCAGCACGGCCGCGACGCCATCGTGATCGACTTCGCCCGCGCCGACTGCCGCCCCTGCCCATCCCGGACCAAGTGCACCAGCTCCGCCCGCGGCGCCCGCATGCTCACCCTGCGCCCCCGTGAACTCCACGAACGCACCACTGCGGCCAGAGCCGAACAGGACACCGACTCCTGGAGAACCAAGTACGCACTCCGCGCCGGCATCGAGGGCACCGTCAACCAGGCTCTCGACGTCACCGGCATCCGCCGGGCCCGCTACCGCGGCCTGCCGAAAGTCACCCTCCAACACATCTACTCCGCCACCGCCCTCAACATCGTCCGCCTCGACGCCTGGTGGGCCACCGACCCACTACGCAAGCCTCGCACCAGCCGACTCGAACGCCTCAGCCACCAACTCGCCGGCTGACGAATTCAGCAACAGAGTCGCGGATCGCGTACCCGTCGCCGGTGGGCCGTGCCGCGCAGCTGATGCTCGACACGTCGGAACCGGCCTGGGGCTCGGTGATGGCCAGGGCGGCGATCATGTCGCCCTCGATGGCAGGCTTGAGGTGAGCCAGTTTCTGCTGATGGTCGCCCGCCAGGTGCAGGTAGGCGGTCGCCATGTAGCTGTGGACGGACATTGCGCCGCGGAAGCCGCCGCTGCCGAGCCGCCCCAGCTCCTCCAGATAGGCCACCGAGTGGAAGAACGGCAGCTCGCGGCCCCCGTAGGTGCGGGGGTAGTGCAGCCCCAGCAGCGCTTCCCCCGCAAACAGCTTCCATACGTCGCGAGGGATCCGGCGCTCGGACTCCCACGTGTCCAGTCGCGGGGCGATGTGCTCGCTCAGGAAGCGCCGTGTTCGCAGGCGGAACGCGTCCGCCTCGGGGGGAAAGTAGATCGAGTCCACGCTCACACCGTCGTTCTCGGGCCGGGGGCTCCCTCGCTGAGCGCGAGGGAGATCGTCAGGCGTTGGTGCCGTACAGGAATCTCCGTGCGTTCAGCTCGAACAGGCCCGTCTGCTGCGCGGGCGTCAGGCGGTCGTGCATCTCCTCGATCTTGGCCCCCAGGTTCCCGGAGAAGTCGAAGAGCGGCGCGTCGGACCCGAAGAGAACCTGGTCGGGCACCTTAGTGCAGCCCTCCAGCATCAACTCCAGTTCGGGGCTGGAGAGCTGGTGGAAGGACGAGATGTCCGCGTAGAGGTTGGCGGGGTGCGCCAGCAGCAGCCGGACGGTCCCCTCGAGGTCCCACACCATGCCGTGCGCCAGCGCGACGCGCAGGTCCGGGAAGCGTCGGACGACCTCTTCAAGGCTGTGCGGGTACCGCTGGGCGCTGCCGAGCCCGGGCAGGGAGGGCCCCGAGTGAGTCAGCACCGGAATGCTGTTGTCGTTGCAGTGCCGCCAGAGCGGCAGCAGCCGCTCGTCGTCCAGCTCGAAGCCGCAGGGCGGGTAGAGCTTGACGCCCTCGCACCCGGGCACCGCCGTCCAGCGCTTGACGATGTCGAGCGCCGTGCGTCCGCGCGAGGGGTCGAAGCCCGCGAAGAACGCCAGGCGTCCTCCGGACGCCGCGGTGACCGCCGCGTGGTGCAGGTGCACTTCCTCGATGGACAGCGGGGGCTCGCCGAGCGCCGGACCGAAGTCGGCGATGAGCAGGACCGACTTGGTGATCCCGTAGGTGTCCATCTGCGAGAGCAGCCTCTTGCCGTCCCGGTCCGACAGGTAGAGGCGCAACGCGCGTCGGACCCGGTCGTTGTCGCCGATCGACTCGGCGATGCCCGCGACGAACCCCGGGGAGACGCAGTTCTGTCAATCCCCTGGAAGCGTAGAGACCTTCCTTATGCGGCCAGGTCCTCCTGATGGTGGCTGGCGCGTGCTTCGCTGATGATCTGTTCGAACTCCACCGGCGGTAGCCCGCCGGCCGCGGAGTGTCTGCGGCGCATGTTGTAGAAGCCGGTGATCCAGGTGGCGATCTTCAGCCGGGCCTCGGTCCGGGTGGCGAACTGGTGCCGGTGGATGTACTCGACCTTGATCAGCGAGTTGAACGACTCCGCGGCGGCGTTGTCCAGCGCCGACCCGACCCGCCCCATGGACTGCACCACGCCCAGCCGGTCACACAGCTCGTTGTACGCCTGACTGGTGTATTCGCTGCCGCGGTCGGAGTGGAAGATCACGCCGTCCACATCGCCGCCGCGCGTGGTGGCGGCCATCTTCAGCGACGCGGCGACCAGGGCAGCGTCGTGATGCGCACCCATCGCATAGCCGAGCAGTCGGCGCGAGAACAGGTCGATGACCGTGGCCAGGTACAACTTTCCCTCCCCGGTCTCGATTTCGGTCATATCGCCCACCCATAGGACGTTTGGGGAGACCGCGTCGAAGTGGCGGTGCACCAGGTCAGGGGCCGCTTTGCGCTTGCCCTGCCGGGTCAGCGAGCGGCGCCTGCGGGGCGGTTTACGGCCCTGGAGCCCGAGCTCGGCCATGATCTCGGCGACCGTGTTCACCGAGACCTGCCAGCCCGCGGCCCACAGGTCCAGCGTGATCCTCGGTGACCCGTAGGTCTCGCCCGAGCGGCGGAAGAAGTACGTGATCCTCTCCTCCAGCATCGCCCGTCTGACCTCGCGTTTCGTCGGCTCGGCCGGGCGACGTCGCCACTTGTGGAACCACGCCTCGGATACGCCGAGCGCGCGGCAGGAGACAGTGTGCGGGATGCCGTGCCCGGTCCTCTGGTCGCTGATCACCCCGACGAGAGCCGCCGGGTCCGCCACAGCTACTTCACCCACAGGACCATGCAGCGTTTGAGGACATCACGCTCCATGGCCAGTTCCTTGTTCTCTTTGGTCAGCTCGGTGTTGCGCCTGCGCAGTCGCTCCAGTTCCTCCTGGACGCTCTCGCTCCGCCCGCCAGCAGCCGCACCGTTCCGCCGGGCGCGAGAGACCCAGCTGGCCAACGTGGTCTCGTTGATCCCCAGCTCCCTCGCGACCTGCGCGAGCGGCTTGCCTGTCTCGGTCACGATACGCACAGCCCCCTCACGGAACTCCGCGTCGAACTTCCGCCTCTTCTCCGCCATGACTCCCAACTTCCCCTGCAGTCACGGCCTCTACGCTACGAGGGGAAGGTCA
>NZ_NEUB01000763.1 GCF_002910825.1 Streptomyces sp. SM1
TCCCGCCTCTTCGCCGGCTCCCCGCTTCGGCGTCTGGTTCATCGGGGCGCGCGGCTCCGTCGCCACGACCGCGATCGCGGGCTGCGCCGCCGTCGCCGCCGGACTCCACCCGCCGACCGGCATGGTCACCGAGACCCCCGACTTCGCCTCGTGCGGTCTGCCATCGTTGTCGTCCCTCGTCTTCGGCGGTCACGACACCGTCGACTGCCCGCTGCCCAAGCGTGCCGAACACCTGGCCGCCGGCGGCGTCCTGCCGCACGGCCTGCCGTCCGCCGTCCACGCCGAACTCGTCGCCGCCGACCGGGAGATCAGGTCCGGAGGCCCACAGCCCGCCGACACGGACGGCGGCGGCCCGGTCCGCACGGACGACGACTGGATCGACGTGTTCGCGGCCGGCATCCGCGACTTCGTGAGCCGCCAGGGCCTGGCCGGCGCCGTCGTGGTGAACGTCGCCTCCACCGAGCCCGCTCCCTCCGACGGTTCCCTGCCGCCCAGTTCCCTCTACGCGGCGGCCGCCCTGCGAGCCGGCTGCCCGTACGTCAACTTCACGCCCTCCACGGGACTGCACCACCCCGCGCTGGCACCCGTCGCCGAGTCCTCGGGCCTGCCGTACGCGGGCCGCGACGGCAAGACGGGCCAGACCCTGCTGCGCTCGGTACTCGGCCCGATGTTCCTCCAGCGCGCCCTCGCCGTACGCGCCTGGTCCGGCACCAACCTGCTGGGCGGCGGCGACGGCGCCGCCCTCGCCGACCCCGCGGCCGCCGCCGCGAAGAACGCCGGCAAGGAACGCGTCCTCGCCGACACCCTCGGTGCCCCCGTCGAGGGCGAGGTCCACATCGACGACGTGCCCGCGCTCGGTGACTGGAAGACGGCCTGGGACCACATCGCCTTCGACGGCTTCCTCGGCTCCCGCATGATCCTGCAGACCATCTGGCAGGGCTGTGACTCGGCACTCGCCGCCCCGCTCGTCCTCGACCTGGCCCGCCTGGCCGTCCGCGCCCATCAGAAGGGTTTCACCGGCCCGCTGAGCGAACTGGGCTTCTACTTCAAGGACCCGGTCGGCGACGGCCCGTCGTCACTGGCCGAGCAGTACACCGAGCTACGGCGCTTCGCCGGCCACCTCCGCGACGAATCGGCCCACCCCGGGACCCGGCGATGACCCGCGAACCCACCACACGGAGCATGCCGCCCGGGCAGAGCCCGGCCGCGCAGGTCACGCCCGCGACGGACGTGCCCACGCCGGAGGGTGCCGCGCCGCACGTGCCCGTGGTGAACCATGCCTCACGGAGGGCACCCGCACACGACGCGCCGATCCTGCTCGCGCCCGTGCAGGGTGTGCCCGCGTCGGGCGGCGCGGATCAGTGCGTACCCGTGCCGGGTGTGCCCACGCGGGGCACGCCTGCCCAGGCGGCGCCCGCACAGGTCGTGCCTCCGCCGGAGGGTGCCGCGCCGCACGTGCCCGTGGTGAACGTTGCCTCACGGAGGGCACCCGCACACGACGCGCCGATCCTGCTCGCGCCCG
>NZ_NEUB01000764.1 GCF_002910825.1 Streptomyces sp. SM1
CGGCCCCGCTGCTGATCGCCTGCGCGCTCGGCATCGAGCAGTTCGCCCTGCGCAGGCGTGAGCGGGGCACTCCGGGCGGGCCGGTCACCGTCCTGCGTACGGGCATGGGCCCGGCGGCCGCCGAGCGCTCCGTCACCCGGATGCTCACCGGCCCGGCCCTGCGCGACGCGGCCGTCCTGGCCACCGGATTCTGCGCCGGGCTCGCTCCCGGCATGCACCCCGGCGACCTGGTCGTCGCCGAGGAGACCCGGGATCCGCGCGGCAGCGTCCCCTGCGTCGGGACCGAACTGCTGGTCAGGGAACTGGTGCGCGCGGTGCCCGGGCGCACCGTCCACACCGGCCCGCTCACCGGCTCCGACCACGTCGTCCGCGGCCAGGAACGGTCCGGTCTGCTCGCCACCGGCGCGATCGCGGTCGACATGGAATCGGCGGCCACGCTTCTGAGCGCCGTCCGGACGGGCGAGCGCCCGGTTGCGGCCGTCCGGGTGGTCGTGGACGCTCCAGAGCACGAACTGGTCCGCATCGGCACGGTCCGCGGTGGAATATCGGCTTTCCGTGTCCTTCGATCCGTACTTCCGGCTTTCTATGAATGGCACCGTTCCTTGCTGCTCCCCAGGAGGTGAGCCAGATGGCCATGCCGCTGCGTCAGTCCATCAAGGTCGCTACATACTTGGCCGAACAGAAGCTCCGCCGGCGGGACAAGTTCCCGCTCATCGTCGAACTGGAACCGCTCTTCGCCTGCAATCTCGCGTGCGAGGGATGCGGCAAGATCCAGCACCCGGCCGGGGTGCTCAAGCAGCGGATGCCCGTCGCGCAGGCCGTGGGCGCGGTCCTGGAGTCCGGGGCACCGATGGTGTCGATCGCCGGCGGCGAGCCCCTGATGCACCCGCAGATCGACGAGATCACGCGCCAGCTCGTGGCCAAGCGCAAGTACGTCTTCCTGTGCACCAACGCCCTGCTCATGCGCAAGAAGATGGACAGATTCACCCCTTCGCCCTACTTCGCGTTCGCCGTGCACATCGACGGCCTGCGGGAGCGGCACGACGAGTCCGTCGCGAAGGAGGGCGTGTTCGACGAGGCCGTGGAGGCCATCAAGGAGGCCAAGCGGCGCGGCTTCCGGGTCACCACCAACTCGACCTTCTTCAACACCGACACGCCGCAGACCGTCGTCGAGGTGCTCAACTACCTCAACGACGACCTCAAGGTCGACGAGATGATGATCTCGCCCGCCTACGCCTACGAGAAGGCCCCCGACCAGGAGCACTTCCTGGGCGTGGAGCAGACCCGGGAACTGTTCAAGAAGGCCTTCGCCGGTGGCAACCGCCGCCGCTGGCGGCTGAACCACTCCCCGCTGTTCCTGGACTTCCTCGAGGGCAAGGTCGACTTCCCGTGCACCGCGTGGGCGATCCCGAACTACTCCCTCTTCGGCTGGCAGCGCCCCTGTTACCTGATGAGCGACGGCTATGTTCCGACCTACCGGGAGCTGATCGAGGACACCGACTGGGACAAGTACGGCCGCGGCAAGGACCCGCGCTGCGCCAACTGCATGGCGCACTGCGGCTACGAACCCACCGCCGTCCTCGCCACCATGGGATCGCTCAAGGAGTCGCTGCGCGCCCTGCGCGAGACGGTCTCCGGGAACCGGGAGTGAGGCCATGACCGCCGTCTCCCTCGGAATGCCCGAGGCGGCCGCGCGGCCGCTCGCCGAGCGGCGCGCGTCGCGGTGGATCCAGGTCGGGTCCGTGGCGGTGGGCGGGGACGCCCCCGTGTCCGTGCAGTCGATGACGACGACGCGTACGTCCGATGTCGGGGCGACGCTTCAGCAGATCGCGGAGCTGACCGCTTCCGGCTGCCAGATCGTGCGGGTGGCCTGTCCCACGCAGGACGACGCGGACGCGCTGGCGACCATCGCCCGCAAGTCGCAGATCCCGGTGATCGCGGACATCCATTTCCAGCCGAAGTACGTGTTCGCGGCGATCGAGGCCGGGTGTGCGGCGGTGCGGGTGAATCCGGGGAACATCAAGCAGTTCGACGACAAGGTCAAGGAGATCGCCCGGGCGGCCAGGGACCACGGCACCCCGATCCGTATCGGTGTGAACGCCGGTTCGCTGGACCGGCGTCTGCTGCAGAAGTACGGCAGGGCGACTCCCGAGGCGCTGGCCGAGTCGGCCCTGTGGGAGGCGTCCCTCTTCGAGGAGCACGACTTCCGGGACATCAAGATCTCCGTCAAGCACAACGACCCGGTCGTGATGGTCGAGGCCTACCGTCAGCTGGCCGCCCAGTGCGACTACCCGCTGCACCTCGGCGTCACGGAGGCAGGCCCGGCCTTCCAGGGCACGATCAAGTCGGCGGTCGCCTTCGGGGCGCTGCTGTCGCAGGGCATCGGGGACACCATCCGGGTCTCGCTGTCGGCTCCGCCGGTGGAGGAGATCAAGGTGGGGATCCAGATCCTGCAGTCGCTGGGGCTCAGGGAGCGGCGGCTGGAGATCGTCTCGTGTCCGTCCTGCGGCCGCGCCCAGGTCGATGTGTACAAGCTGGCGGAAGAGGTCACGGCGGGGCTGGAGGGTATGGAGGTTCCGTTGCGGGTGGCTGTCATGGGCTGTGTCGTCAACGGGCCGGGTGAGGCCCGGGAGGCCGATCTGGGTGTGGCCTCCGGCAACGGCAAGGGGCAGATCTTCGTGAAGGGTGAGGTCATCAAGACCGTTCCCGAGTCGAAGATCGTCGAGACGCTGATCGAGGAGGCGATGAAGATCGCCGAACAGATGGAGAAGGACGGCG
>NZ_NEUB01000765.1:0-4162 GCF_002910825.1 Streptomyces sp. SM1
GCGGTCGGCGGCGCTCCCGGCCGTCGCCGTCTCCCCGGCCACGAGCGCTCCCCGGCCCTGCCCCGCGGTCAGCGCTCCGCGTCGTCGTCCCCCTCGGCGGAGTCCTGTCCGTCCACGGGGGTGCCGTCCCGGGCGAGACGGTCCGCGAGTTCGTCGCGGAGCAGCCGGTCACGGTCGAGCCCGTGGGTGCGGTACGCCGTACGGGCGATGATCTGGCCCGTGATCGGCACGGTGAACAGCTGGAACAGGGCGACGAGCAGCAGCACCGGGGCATGGCTCGGGGACATCTGCACGGCCGCTCCCACCAGGATGAGCAGCACCCCCAGCGTCTGGGCCTTCGCGGCCGCGTGAAGCCGGCTCATGGTGTCCGGGAAGCGGAGCAGCCCCAGCGCGCCCAGCAGGCAGAAGAGCGCGCCGGCCGAGAAGAGCACGGCCGTGATCGCGTCCCGCACGACGGTCATCGCATTCCTTCCCGCTTCTCCAGCAGGTGCGCCGCCGTCACCGATCCGATGAAGGCGAGCAGGGCGAGGACGACGAGCACGGGAACGGCCGTGGTGTCGTCGCGCGTGACCATGCTCACCGCGATCCCGGCGATGGCCATGGTCACGAGGACATCGAGGGCCATGATGCGGTCGAGGGCGCTCGGGCCGCGGACCAGGCGCAGGAGTGTCAACAGGACGGCCACCGCCATCACGGTCAGCGTGACGCCGTACAGCACTGTCATCGTTCCCCTTCCCGGGACTGCCTCGGTGTGTCGTCCGGCTCGCCGGACCGCAGGCCGTGCGCGTCACTGCGGTGGCGGTGACCGGCCGCACGGGCGACCCGGTGCTCCACGGCCCGCACCTCGTCGCGGCGGTGGGTGATGTCCCGGTCGTCGTGCGCCGGGAGCACGTGGACGTACAGGAGTCCGCGTCGCCGGTCGATCTCCGTCACCAGGGTCCCCGGGGTGATGGTGGTGACCTCGGCCACGGCTGTGACCAGCAGGTCGCTGTCGACCCGCAGCGGTACCTCGATGATCGCGCAGGAGGTTCCTCCGCCGTAACGGACGACCTGCCACGCGACGGTGAGTCCCGATCTGACGAGGTCGATGAGCAGGTGGGCCACCAGTCGCCCGATCGGCAGCGGCCGTGGCACCGCTCCCGGCAGCACGGCGGGCAGCGGGAAGGGCAGCACCACGGCGACGGCGACGAGCAGGCCGCCGATGAGGACGGTCGCACTGGTGGAACCCCACAGCAGGACCCACAGGAGCCACAGCCAGACGATCAGCGGCAGACGGCGCAGCACCGTGCGGCCCCGTCGCGGACGGCTCGGGGGACGGGTCACCGCTCCCCCTCCCCCAGCACTGCGGACCGGTACGCGTGCGGGTGCAGCAGATCCTCGGCGGCCCGTTCGCCGAGACGGGCGAGCGGGCCCGCACACGCGGCGATCGTGAGCCCGGCCACCGTCATGCCGGCCGCGGCGGTGAGCATCAGCCGTGTCCTGCGCAGCCGGGCCACCGGGGGCGCGTCCGGCGTCGAGGCGTCCGGGGTCGACGCGTCCGGCTCCGGCGGTGCTGCCTTTCCGTGGTCTGCCTTCCCGTGGTCCGCCGGCCGCGCGGCGAAGGCCGCTGTCCATACCCGGGTCATGGCGTACAGCGTCAGCAGGCTGGTGAGCAGGGCGGCCCCGGCGAGGGCGTACGCCGCCGGGCCGCCCTGCGCGACTCCGGCCTGCAGCAGGGCCAGCTTGGCGATGAAACCGGAGAACGGCGGGATCCCCGACAGGCTCATGGCCGGAATCGCGAACAGCAGGACCAGGACGCCCGGGGGCGCCCGTCGCGTCAGGCGGTGCAGCGCCGCGGTCCCCGCACGGCGCACGGCGAGGTCGACGGCGAGGAACAGCGCCGCCTGCACGACGATGTGGTGGACGACGTAGAGGATGCTGCCGGTCAGGCCCCGGATGTCGAAGAGCGCCAGCCCGAACAGCATGAAACCGATGTGGCTGACGAGGGTGAAGGACAACAGCCGGTTGAGGTCGTCCTGAGCGATGGCGCCGAGGATCCCCATCAGCATGGTGATGATCGCCGCACAGGCCAGCAGGACCCACACATCGGTGCGGGGGAAGAGCAGTGTCTGGGTGCGCAGCAGCGTGTACACGCCGACCTTGGTCAGCAGCGCGGCGAACACGGCGGTGATCGGTGCCGGGGCGGTGGGGTAGCTGTCGGGCAGCCAGAAGTGCAGCGGGATGATGGCCGTCTTGACGCCCAGGACCACCAGGAGCAGCAGGGCGAACGCGCCACGCAGCCCGTCCGGCAGTTCGGCCAGCCGCGGGCCGAGCTGCGCCAGTGTGACCGTGCCGGTGGCCGCGTACACCAATGCGACCAGGGAGAGGAAGAGCAGCGACGACGTCAGGCTGACGATCGTGTACGTCATCCCCGCGCGGGTGCGGTTCTCGTCCGCGTCCAGGGTGATCAGAACGTAGGACGCGGCGAGCATCACCTCGAAGGCGACGAAGAGGTTGAACAGGTCGCCGGAGAGGAACGCGAGGCTCACGCCCGTGACGAGCAGCAGGTAGGCGGGATGGAAGAGAGCCGCCGTGCGGGGGCGCTCCTCGGCGGTGCCCTGGCCGATGGCGAAGACCAGCACGGCCAGCGCGACCAGGGTCGACACGGTGAGCAACAGGGCCGAGAGCCGGTCGGCCACGAGGGTGATGCCCAGGGGAGCGGGCCAGCCGCCGACGTGCAGCGCCTGCGGCCCGCGCGTGTCGGCCAGGACCAGGAGGGCGGCCTCACAGACCAGGACGGCGGTGAGGATGCCCGTGCTGAGTGCGCGCACCACGGCGTGCGGAAGACGGAGCAGGGAGAGGCCGGCGCCGAGCACCGGCAGCAGCACGGGAAGGACCGGCAGCGCCGCCGTCATCGGCCTCCTTCCCTCGTCACGTCGTCCGCACCGTGCTCCGGCGGGGTCTCCTTCCCGGCGCGTTCCCGGGCGGTGCCGATCCTCCGGTCCTCCAGGTCGTCGCGTACCTCGTCGTGCCCGGACAGCCGCCAGGACCGGTAGGCGAGTGCCACCAGGAACACGGTGAGACCGAAGGTGATCACGATCGCCGTGAGCGCCATGGCCTGCGGCAACGGGTCGGCCGTCTGCCCGGGGGCCGGTCCCTTCCCCGGCAGCACCGGGGGCCGTCCGGGCGTGCCCCCGACCACCAGCAGCAAGAGGTTGGTGCCGTGGCCCAGGAGAATGAAGCCGAGGACGATCCGCATCAGCAACCGCTGCAGCATGAGGTGGAAGCCTGCCGCGAACAGGCCGCCGACCACGAGTGCCATGGTCACGTCGATCGATTTCACCGGGATTCTCCTTCCCTCTCGCGGTCCGCCCGGGCGCCGTCCTCGCCCAGTGCGACGCCCACCGCCGACAGCAGTAGGAGAACGACCCCGATGACGAGCAGATAGACACCCACGTCGAAGAACAGGCTGGTCGCGAGCTCGACCGTGCCCAGCACCGGCGGATGGACCGTCACCACCGTGCTCTGCAGCGGCACGCCGCCGAAGGCGAGCGGCAGCAGGCCGACGGCGGCGGCGAGGAGCAGGCCCGAACCCGCGACCACACTCGCGGGCACCCGTGCGGCCGCTCCGAGGTCCGCACGTCCGCCCACCAAGTACCGCAGCACGAAGGCGAGGCTCGCCACCAGGCCGCCGGAGAAGCCGCCGCCCGGACGGTAGTGGCCGGAGAAGAGCAGGAAGAGCGACAGCAGCAGGATCGAGGGGAACAGCAGACGGGTGGCCACCTCCAGCAGGACCGATCGTTCGCCGCCCGGCCGCTCGTCGGCACCCGGCAGCCAGGGCCGCGTCGGTTCGTCCCAGTGCGCGGTCGGGAACGTGCCGGCCGAACCGGCGCCCGACGCCCGCCGCTCGCCCCCGTTCACGCGGACCAGGCTCGTGACGCCGATCGCCGCGACCAGCAGGACCGAGATCTCCCCCAAGGTGTCCAGCGCGCGGAAGTCGACGATGATCGCGTTGACGATGTTCTTGGCCCCGGCCTCCGGCGCCCGGCCGGCGTACTCCGACGAGACCGCCGGGGCCGTGCGGGCGGCGGAGGCGACCAGGGCGAAGCAGGTGACGAGGGCGCCCACCGCACCGGCCGCCGCGGCCCGCAGGAGGCGCACGCGAGGCGTGGACCGGCCGGGA
>NZ_NEUB01000765.1:4410-6378 GCF_002910825.1 Streptomyces sp. SM1
GCAGGACGCCGGTCAGCCTGTGCCGGGTGGCGACCACGGCCGCGGCCGCCGCCAGCACCACCACCGCGAGCAGCGGCTCGACCGGGGACCACCACACCTGCGGGGAGCCCAGCGAGGGCGCCGCGGCCGCCAGCGCGGCACCGGGCACCGCCACCAGGGTCGTCAGCAGCACCGTCAGGTAGACCGGCAGTGACCCGACCTGTGTGTGGCCGGTGACGACCGTGGCGAGCCGGTCCAGGGCCGCGGTCGCACGGTCGTACGCACGCTGCACGTCCGGCAGCCGTGGCACCGGCCACGCGCCACGTCCCGCCGCGTGCAGGAGGCCGCCGAGGAGCAGGGTGAGCGCCGACAGGCCCAGGACGGGCGTGAATCCGTGCCACAGGGAGAGCGTGTACGGGCCGTGCGGGCCCGGCGGATACACGTCGGCGTAGGCGGTCGCGACGGCCGCGGTGGCCGCGTAGCCCAGACCGAGCACCAGGCCCGCGGCCGACAGGACGGCCACCGGCGCGACGAACCCGGTCGCGGGACGCTCCGCCGTGTCCACCGCCTCGTTCGGGCGTCCGCGGAACGCGCCCGAGACGAAGCGCGCGGCGTAGGCCACGGTCAGGGCGGACCCGATGACGAGCACCACGCTCAGCAGTTTGTGTCCGGCGATGCCGGTACCGCCCCAGAACGCCTCCAGGGCGGCCTCCTTTCCGACGAATCCCACGAGCGGCGGGAGACCGGCCATCGAGGCGGCAGCGAGCACGGCGACCGCGCACAGCACGGGCATGCGGCGGCCCACGCCCGAGAGGTCCCGTATGTCCCGCGTACCGGTCTGGTGGTCCAGGATGCCGACCGACAGGAACAGCGCGGCCTTGAACGCCGCGTGGGCGAGCAGCATCACCGTGCCGGCGAGGGCGGCGGTCCGGGTTCCGGCCCCCATCAGGGCGGTCAGCAGGCCCAGTTCGCTGATCGTGCCGTAGGCGAGCAGCAGCTTCAGGTCGGTCGCGCGCAGCGCACGCCACGCGGCCAGCACCATCGTCGTCAGGCCGACCGCGAGCACCATCGGCCGCCACGGGGCCACTTCCGCAAGGGCGGGTGCCAGCCGGGCCACCAGGTAGACGCCTGCCTTGACCATCGCGGCCGCGTGCAGGTAGGCGCTGATCGGGGTGGGGGCCACCATCGCCGCCGGCAGCCAGCCGTGCAGCGGCATCTGCGCGGACTTGGCGAACGCTCCGACGAGGACGAGCACCACCGCCGCGGACACCGTCCCGCCCCGGGGCGGGTCGTCGAGGATCGCCGAGACGCGGTAGGTGCCCGCCGCCTGTCCGAGCATGACGAAACCGAGCAGCATGACCAGGCCGCCGGCGGCGGTGACCAGCAGCGCCTGCCGGGCGGCACGGCGCTCCTCCTCCTGCTCGCCGCGTCCCTCGATGAGCAGGAAGGACGCGATGGTGGTCAGTTCCCAGAAGACGTACAGGACGAAGAGGTTGTCGGCCAGTACGAGTCCCGCCATCGCCCCGGCGAAGGCCAGCAGCAGGGAGGCCTGGCGGCCCGCGTCGCGCTCGATGTAGTACCGGCAGTACAGCAGCACCAGGGCTCCGACACCGGCGACGATCCACAGCATCAGCAAGGACAGGGCGTCCAGGCGCAGGTCGATCGTCAGTCCGAGTGACGGGGCCCAGGACAGGGACTCCCGGTAGTCGCCGCCCTCCAGAACCCCGGCCGCCCGCGTACCCGCCCAGGCCACGGCCGCCAGCGGCACCAGGGCCGCCACGATCCACACGGCACGGCCCAGCCGCCGCTGCCACCAGGGGATCGCCGCCGCGACCCCCGCATGGGCGGCAAGCAGAAACAGCACCGCACCAACTCCTCTGCGCATCCCGGCCGTCGGCAGCGTTCGGCACGCCGCCCGGCCGTGGAGGTCTACCCCGGTCGCCGGCAAGCTGGCGAGGAAGGCCGGATGAAACCAGTGATACGGCAACG
>NZ_NEUB01000766.1 GCF_002910825.1 Streptomyces sp. SM1
GGGCGGTCGCTGCGCTCCCGCTGGCCCTCGCGATGCGAGGGCGGTCCCTTCCCCTGCGCTCCAGGGACCGGTGGGGCCGGCCGCTGCGCGCCCGGCTGGCCGCGCGCTGCGCGGCCGGGCCGCTCGGGGTCTGACGGTGCGGCTAGTGGGGCCTCCAGTACGGGAGTTGAGGGGGCGCGGGGCGCTCCCGGCGGGTCCGCTGCGCTCCCCCGCCTGACGGTCCTTCCGGCTGCGCCTCCAGTCCCTTGGGGCCCGCTGGCGCGGGCCGGGCTGGCTACGAGGGTGGGGGGTCGCTCGTTCGTGTCGGGTTCCAGTGTAGCGCGTGCATCCGTGAGATGCAGCATGTACCGTTGGCGGAAACACAGGACACCCCCCAACCACCCGGGCGGGTCGTGCCTTTTGATGAGACATCAGCGCCCGTATTTTGCCACCCAGTCAGGCGAGGAATCACGAATTGAGCCGCTTCGGGCCTCAGCCACAGAACGGTACCCCGGATATCGGAAAGCGTGAATTCCGGCGTGCGGAGGTACCGGAGCCGAACGGCCCCTCGGGCCGGGCGGCGGAACCCTCCAGGAAGGCCGGCCTCGCCAGCTGGTGCTTGTTCGTCACGGTCGGCACCACCCGAGACTCAGAGCCGGTGGTGCTGCCCACGCCCCGCACGAGCGCACGGCGCCGCACGCGAAGCCGCCTCAGCCACGTCGGGTCCGGCGGGACGGTGCGGGTGACCTCAGCCACTGATATATGGCGAGATCAAGAAACCGCAGGTCAGAGAGCCGCAGATCTTGAGATACGTACCGGGTGGGGGGACATATCGCGGTCGATGTGTCCCGACTGAGGGGGCACATCGACCGTTCAATGTCAACTAGAGGCGACACGGATTCCCGCCGCATGTCAACTGGAGGCGACATGCGGCGGCAGATGTGTCCCGGGTGCGGGCGGTGGGACGCAAGGGGGGAGATCTGTCCCCCCTGGGGGGACACAACTCGCGCGGCATGTCGTGTCGAAGCGACATCTATGTCAAGCGGAGGTGACATACTGCTCCGCGTCGCAGAGATCAACAGCTTGGAGAGCAGCCTCGTGTCGACAGAGCCGCAGCGCCGCCGTCCGGGGGCCCGAGGGACGCCGCAGCCGCAGCCGAAGCTGCCGTTGGCCGACGATCCGGCCGACGCCTGGGACCGGCCGCTACGGCCCATCAAGGACCTGGACGAGGTCGCCCGCGCGTACCCCGGCCGGAAGCTCACGCTGGACAGCGAGCGGAAGCCGCTGGAGTTCTACGGGCCGCCGGACGAGCCCAACGCCTTCTCCATGGACAGCCTGGAGTTCTTCCTCGTCATCGCGCAGTTCTTCCGCGAGGCGCTGCCGCTCCGGCTGATCCTGCTGATGATCGCGTGCCAGAAGGCCGGTGGGCGGATCCCTCTGACCCAGGACGAGATGGCGCACGTCCTGGACGTCGCGCGCACCAAGGTGAACGAGGCGCTGCAGGAAGTCATGGGCCACGGGATCGTGTTCCGTGTGAAGCGCGGGGTCTACCAGTTCAACCCGCCGTACTCCTACCGGGTTGCCGAGTTCATCCCGGGCACGGAGACCATGGACGCGCAGTACATCCGGGTCGACCAGCACGAGACCATTGCCAGGATCCGGTCGGACGAGAGCCTGCCCGACCTGGTGCGCTTCCCTTCGCTGGAGCGGATGCGCCAGGAGATCGAGCGGCTGCGTGAGGAGCGGGCGAAGATGCGTGCTGAGCGCCGCCGGGAGCGGGTACAGCAGAAGGAGAAGGGGGCCGAACAGTGAGCGGTCTGCATTTCGCCGCGGTGAACGCGGAAGGCATCGTCGCCGACCTGGACCTGCTGCCCGCGGCCTACCGCGTGCTGCTGAAGATGCGCGCCCACAGCGAGCCGGGCGGCCGGATCGAGGTCGACCAGGTCACCCTCGCGCAGATGCTCAGCCTGAGCCGGGCCGCCGTGAACGCCGCGCTGCGCGACCTGGACCTGGCGCAGCTGGTGAAGAAGAAGCGGGCCGGCGTCTACCAGCTCAACCCCATGCTCGCCGCGTACCTCTCCCCCGAGGACGCCATCGCGGCCGTCAAGGCGATGCCGAAGAACGAGCGCCTGAACGCGCCCGGCTTCGTGGAGCGCTACCGGAAGGCCGTGGAGGCCTACCAGGACCAGCTCGCCGAGAAGCGCCGGCTCCGCGAGGACGCCAAGCGCCGCCAGAACCTCAAAGCCGTGTCCTGACCCAACGACCGCTCGACACGACGGCGCTGCACCCACGGTGCGGCGCCGTTCTCGCGCTAGGTGTATTGCCCTGTGAGGTTGGGGACGCGGCTGGCGGGTGGTTTGCCTGCGAGCGCGGTGTGTCCGCGGTGGTGATTGTAGGTGTGCAGCCACTGCGGGAACGCGTCGCGTCGTTCCTGTTCTGACCGGTAGGGGCGGGCGTATGCCCATTCGTCGAGCATGGTGCGGTTGAGGCGTTCGACCTTGCCGTTGGTCTGGGGCCGGTAGGGCCGGGTTCGCTTGTGGGCGATCCCGGCCGCTGCCAGTGTGTCGCGCCATGCGTGGGACTTGTAGCAGGCGCCGTTGTCGGTCAGGACTCGTTCGACGGTGATCCCGGCGCTGGTGAAGTAGGCGTGTGCCCGGGTCCAGAAGCCGGTGGCCGTGTCCTTCTTCTCGTCGGCGTGGATCTCGCTGTAGGCGAGGCGGGAGTGGTCGTCGACGGCGGTGTGGATGTAGCTGTAGCCGGCGTTCTTGCGGGTCTTGCGGCCGGCCTGGCGGCCGAGGACCTTGTGGCCGCCGCCGTCGGGGATGTTGCCCAGCTTCTTGATGTCGACGTGGACGAGCTCGCCGGGATGTTCGCGTTCGTAGCGGCGTATGTTCCGGCCGGTGGCCCGGTCCAGGTGCGTGAGGCGGGCCAGCCCGAAGCGGGTCAGTACGCGGTGCACGGTCGAGGGCACGAGGTGCAGCAGGTGTGCGATGCGGGCGGGTCCCCAGCGGCGCAGGAGGCGGACTTTGATGATTCGGCGTTCGGTGCGGGTCGGGGTCCGGCGCGGGCAGCTGTGGGGCCGGGAGGAGAGGTCCGTCATCCCGGCCTCGCCCAGGGTCCGATAGCGGCCGGCCCACCGCCGGGCGGTCGTCGGTGAGACCTGGAAGCGTTCCGCGGCCCGGCGAAGAGGCCAGCCGTCCTCGACCACGCAGCGGGCCAGGCGCAGGCGCCCGGTCTCGGTCAGGGGTGCATTACGGTGGGGCACGAGGGCCTTTCTGGTCGGTGTAGACGTCGCAATCCACACCGAACCCGGAAGGCCCTCACCCGTTCAAGATCCCTCAGCCGAGACCTGCATCACCCGTCCACAACCTCCCGAGACAGAACAGCTAGGGCGGCGTACAAGGTTCCCACCCAGCGGAAACCGCAGGTCACAGAACCGCCACACGACGTTGTCGGTATCACCAGGGATACCGACTTGTTCTAGTTCTCCAGAACAAGCGACTTCCGTCCCAGCACCGCGTACATCGTTCCCCTGGAGGGGAAAGCCGCAGGCAGGACGGCCCGTACTAGCGTTCCCGGAAGGCTCTGCCGCGCGCCGCCCATCCGAGCGCCAGCGGTCGCGGTACGAGTAGGGGCGTGACCCACAACTTCGGCCTCCACTTCGCCCAGGAGCTGGGCAACCGCTTCGGCTCGCCCACCGACAGCTGGCCCGCGAGCGCGGAGCAGGTGATCCCGTTCTTCGCGATCGTCGTCAGGGCGCTGGGCACGGACGACGCAGCGCAGTGGTTCGAGGCGGCCCGCAGGGCTCACCAGCGCGTGGTGACCGCGGAACAGAACCGGGCCCACCACTTCGGTTTCGCCCAGCACCTGGACGTGGAGACCGAGGCGCACCAGGAGCTCACCCTCTCTGTTGTGGCTGCCTTCGAGGCGACGAAGGCGCTGTATGAGGTCACCCGCCGGGACGCCGCCGTCGACGTCGACGTGTTCTTCGAGTGCGCGCTGCGGGCCTGCTCGCGCGGCAGTGGCCGGCCCACCAGCTCGCCGGTTGCAGCAGCGGCGACCGCATAGCCGTCCGGGAGGCAGCAGGGCGACTGCTGCCCGGGTAAGGCCGGCCTTGCTGCCCGTGCAGCACCCGTGTGCCGCCTGGCGGGACGCTGCTGCACGCCGGCCCGTGCTGCGGGACGCAGCAGACGGCCTTGCACCCTTCGCCACCAGGAGCAGCAGCGGCTGCTGCACGGCGCAGGTCGCGCAGGGTGCAAGGCGCGCTGCGGGATGCGCGTAGCGGCAGTCGGGTCGTGGCTCTCTGGGCGGGGCGTGCGAATGCTGCGCTGCGCTGGGGAGGACGTCTTGCACCCCAATAGGGGTTAGTACAGGTAGTACCTATGTGCGGGTTGTAGATCTCTCCCCCTGAGAGCAGAGCTCGGGCCGGGAGCAGCGGGAGGCGGTGCCCGAGGAGGGAGGGCGTGGCGCCCGCCGTGGAGCCGTCGCCGAGGGGCAGGGCACTTCACCGCCGCCCGAAGCGCTGTACGCCGCTGTGAGCGCCTTTCAGGGCCTTGATCGTCGCTCGGGAGCCCGGAGGGCGTCAGAACGCCGCAGGCGGCCGTACAGCGCCGGGAAGGATCATGTGCGCCGGACGGGTGGGGTGGGCCTCGGTGCAGGTGGTGGCGGGTGGTGTGTGCCCGCGCAGCGAGCTTCGCTCTCAGGGGGGGAGATCTACAACCCGCACTTAGGTACTACCTGTAGTACCTACCAATGGGGTGCAAGGCCGTCTCCGGACAGGCCCGCACCGAGCCGCCGGTGCAGCGTCCGGAGGTCGGGTGCAAGGGTGCAAGGCGGGTGTCATCTGCCCGGCCGTACTTCTGGTACTTCGCCTTCGGCGGGTGAGGAAGAGCGCGCCCGTCATCAGGTCAGTCAGTCCTACGTCTTCCTTGTACGCGAGCGATCCCTCACCAACCGACAGACCCGATCCCTCACCAAACGACGGACACGCGCGGAGGCCGGCCGCGCCAGCAGCACGCGGTCGGCCTGGTCCAGGACGTCGCGGGTCAGACCTCGAGGTAGGCAACCACGACCACGGTCTTCAAGGCCGTGACCCAATACAGGAGGCGTACGCGCTCGACTTCGTCGGTGTACTCGCGCAGCTGGGGGCCGGCGGTGTCGCCGGGGATCGGCGCGCCGACCTCGGGGTCGACGGAGACGACGACCAGGGCGCGGTCCAGGGCGTGGATCTCCGCCTCGTTGGTGATGTTCTCCAGCTGCTTGGCGGCGGAGTCGGAGAACGCGATCCGGGCGCGGCGGGGGCCGTGCTGCGGGGGCATCAGGCGACGGCCGGGCGCTGCCGAGCGAGACGGGCGAGGTGGGCCTCGCGCAGCTCCTCCCACGGGGTGCACTGCTCGGGGTCGGGCAGGCCGTTGGTGGCGATGTCCTCCAGGACGGCAGCGAACCGTTCGGCGTCGGCGCGGGTCTTGGCCGCGTACGCGCGGACCGCGTCGGCGGCCGCGGGCTCCAGCTGCCGGGTGGCGGTGTCGGCGGGGGCCGGCTGTTCGCTCATCGAAGGCCTCCAGGGCGCGAACGGGCGTGTGTCACCACGGTATCGGCCGCACGGCAGCCGTGGGGCCGCTCCGCTCCTCCTCTGACCTTGGCGCATCAGGGTTCGCCGGCGCACTTCCCTCCGAGGCCGGGATCGGCGCAGGTGCATTCCCGCTGTCCGATGACACAGATCAGCTGAACAGTGACACAGGTGAGCGTGTCCACCTGGGGAAACAGGGGGTCGATGACACAGATCGGCCCACTGTTCAGGCGGGCGACGGATCGCAGCCGGATGCGGACCGTAGTCGCTCCGGGAGGGTGTCACGCTGATTGGCGAGGTGGCCCAGATCCGGGTCCGGGCCCGTGGTTCCGGGCTGGATCGTCAGCGTGACACCCCGACGTGACAGCTGGATCGGGGTGCGTGACACCGGTCGGCGTGACAGCGTGACAGTCACCCTCGGTGATCACGGATGCGGTGCTACGTCCGGGCGCGGGTGAGGAACGCGGCGAGCGCGGCGGCGGCTTCGGGCTCGGTGGTGGCGAGCCGGGCCGCGAACGCCAGCTGGTCGACGTCGGCGCCGGGGACCAGGCGGGCGAGTTCGGCGAGCAGCGCGGCGTGTGCGAGGACCGGAGGCGTCAGAAGGCCGGCGGCTTCCTCGCGGGCGGCGGGGTTGCGGTAGTGCCCGTGGTGCGCGGCCAGGGCGTGCGCGAGCCAGGCGTCGACGTCGGCCTGGACGTACCCGCCGGCTCGCCGGGTGAGCTCGTCACGGACGGCTTCGTCGCCGGTACGGGGTTCGGTCTGCTCCAGGGTGCCGAGCTCGCGCAGCGCCTGGAGCTCGTCGGCGCGGGCCGCGATGCGGGCGGCTTCGCGCAGTTCGGCTTCCCGGGCAGCGGCGGCCGCGGCGTCGGCGGCGAGTTCGGCCCGGACGGTGTCGTCGGCGTCCGGGTTGTAGACGGTGCCCGGGGCGGCGTCGGCGAGCAGCTGCGCGAGGCGCTCCCACTCCGCGAGCTCCGCCTGGCTGCGGACGTCGTCGGCCAGGTCCTCGTGCCGGGACGCCTGCCGCGCGTCGAACCGCGCTTCCTCGAGGGCCGCCGCGACAGCGCCGGCGTCCATCCCCTTCGCCCGGCGCCGTACGACCCGTAGGCCGATGCGGGCCGGATCGACCGGCTCACGGGGCACGGCAACGCGAGGGGCAAGCGGTCGACGGGTACCGCCGCCGGGCGGCCACATCCTGGTCATCTTCGACCTCGCATTCGTGGTGAGAAAACAGAGCGGGTCGCCGCCAGAGCGCTGTACGACGACCCGCCGGATTGCTTTATAGCAGGCCCAGAATTCGACCGAGTCAGAACATAAACTCGATGGCCTGAACGTGCGTGAAATCCGCGCGCAGACCATCGGCGCGGGTGCCCCACTCCGTGAAATACGACTCGGTGATGGCCTCCGCGACAATCGGATGCAGATCCTCCTCCGTCGCACCGGCCTCCTGGAGCTCCAGGATCTGCTTCGCATAGGTGGGCGAGATCGGGGTGGTGATGGTGCGTATGCGGCCGTCGTCCGAGCTGCCCGAGCACGTGAATCCGAAGTACGCCGTCACCTCCACCATCATCCCGCTGGAGGTGGACGCCTGTTCGCGTGCCTGTGCCCTGACCTGCGGTTGCCACTCGGATTCGGTCGCCTCCACCAGGGCAGCCTGGAGCCGCTTCTGTGGCTTCTTCAGCTTCCCGGCGCGGTAGCGCTCGATCGTGCGAGTCGAGGTGCCCACACGCTCCGCCAGGCTCCTCACTGACTCCTTCGCTCGCGTGAGGAGGAATTTCACCTGTGCATTTGCGGATTTCGGCGCGGGCCGGGTGAAGATCTTCCGCTCCGCCCGGGTGAGGGCCTCCAGAACCTTGCCGCGCCGCGGCGCCGGCTGCTGCTCGTGATCGCTCATACCTCCTAGGGATCACGGATCGCCTGTGGATAGATTCCGGGCGCGGCGGCCCCAAGTCGTCTGCTGGCGAGGGGTGTTAGGTGGGGTGCCGGGCGGGGGAGGGTTCCGGTGACAAGGGGAGGAACGCCGTGGGGAAGCGAACAGGGGTGCGCAAGGGTGCCCGCCGGTCGGGGAATCCAGCGCGCCGCGAGGCGGAGCGTCTGTTCTCGGGGAACGTGCTGGGTGAGCGCATGTACGCGGCTCCCAGCACGGCCGACCGGTCAGGGGTGCAGCCGGGAGAGGTCATCCCGGTGAGCGTTCCGGAGCTGCCGGACGGCCTCGTGATCCGAGACGCGACCCGCGCCGACACGGCACCGCTGGAGCCGGTGATCCGGCTGGCCGACCCGGACAACCCCGATGGGTCATGGCGAGGGCTGCCCAACGTGATCGAGCAGAGCATCGATCCGGAGAAGCTCACGTACGCGCGGGTGGTGGAGGAGACGTCGTCCGGCGCGCTGGTCGGCGGCATGCTCACGCTGCCGGCGACGTGGGCCTTCACCCACCCCATGCTCATCGGATCGCCCAACGTGCACATCATCGCCGGTCTGGTCGCCTGCCTGGACTCCCTCGCGGTGGTCGAGCAGTGGCGCGGCCAGGGCGTCGCGCGTGCCCTGGTGGCCGAAGCGGAGAAGGCGGCCGGCTCGCATCAGGCCGGGAAGCTGGGCGCGGCCGTCCTGTACGCCACGCACGAGCCGGAGCTGACGGACTTCTACGCCGGGCTGGGCTTCACCCTCTCCCCCGACGGCATCGGCATCCCCACCCCGACCGGGCTGATCTGCCACGGCCCGACCAAGGGCTTCCGCTTCTCGGTGAAGCCACTGCGCACCGGCATCCAGATGGAACCCATGGCCACCCCGTACGGGCGGCAGCTGGTCGTCCGTGGCGTCCTTCCGGTCCCGGCGCGCTGACGTCAGCGGCGGGTGACGGCGTAGCCCGCGTCGTTGACGGCGCGGGTCCACACGTCGCGGTCGAACCACTTGGTGATGTTCGGCTGGAGCTCGGTGATGGTGCGCATCCTGGCTTCCCAGTCGTGTCCGGCCGGGCCGCGGCTGCCGTCGCAGCCGGTGCAGCCGTCCTCGCCGTGGATGTGGCCGGCCATCCAGGCGTTGACGGCGACGTTGATGATGACCGAGTACAGGTCGCCGCCGGTCTGTGCGAGGGAGTCGGGCACCCCGGCGAGGACCAGGGCGAGCTCGGGGTTGTCGATCGGTGGCATCGGGGCCTGCCCGACGCCCTTCTCGCTGCTGCTCTCCTCGTACGACGCCACGCTCTGCGCGAGCCGGTCGGCCGTGACGGAGGCGTCGAAGTACCGCCAGGCGGAGCGCACCTGGATCCCGAGCCGCTCCGCCACGGTGGTGATCTGCTTCTCGATCGTGTCCTCCACGGTCGCCGGCGCGAGGGTCACCCCCCGGCGGGCCAGCTCCGTGAGCGTCTGGGCAACGGCTTCCTTGTACGCCTTCGTGTTCCGCACGAGCGCATCGTAGGCGGGCAGGCGTAGCCGCCGGACGGCTTCGCCTGGATTGCGCCGGTGCAGGTGGCGATCTCCTTGAGAGGGGCGTCGCTGGCACCCTGCTCCTGGGTGTCGAATCCTGACGGGAGGTTGCGAGGCTCAGGTTCAAGGAGATGCGGACTCGGAGAGGCGTCCCACGAAGAATTCGGACCCCGTTACGACCTTGCAGAAGAGGCAGAGATGCCTGCTAACGAGAAGTCGGATGCTCTGATCTTGCTGAAACCGCCTACTCCGGTGAAGAGATCGAGGACGAAGTTGCCTCGCACTTTGCTTCTGAGGGCGTTCCGTGTCTTCATCTTCGACTTCGTGAAGGACGTCCGAGACGAGTATCTGAGCGTTCTCAACGCTTCATCAGCTCCACTTGGGTGGAGCACCGCTTCACCGTTCACATCTGGTTCCAGCAGCATCGGCCCAGGTGGGAGGCTCGCAGCCTTTCGGTGACTTGACTACTCCGGGGCCCCTAGCACATCTCACGGGACTCCGCTTGGGTGCCTTCCCCCGCCGATCCTGGCCTTTGATGGTCACCAAGGCAGGGGGAACGTCTCGCCGACATGTGCGTAGGCTTCTGAGCCGACGACAGCAGCGGAGTCCGCGGGCTCCGCAGCCGCTCGAACGGTGTTGTCGTCACCGCGTAGTTCGACCGCTTCAACCGGAAGGAGACAAAGCAGTGGCCCCCTGCTCGAACAAGGGGCCACTCGCGTAGTCCGACAGCTCCACCCCGTACCAGAACGCATTCCAAGATGGGAGAAGAACCATCAGGTCCGAGCCCGAGCCTACGGGGCGCCGCGTACTGCCGTCGAGTCAAGACGGCGCAGGCACCCCCGCAGGCATAGCCACACAAGCCCGTCACCACACCTCCTGTACGAACTGGGAGAGGCGGGTTTCGTGAACAACGACCAGATCAGCGTGCGCATGGTGGTGCTGTTGCTGGTGGGCGCATTAACCGTCGGCGTCGCTCTCTATCACCCGGCATTCGGGGCGGCACTCGGTGTCGGCGTCGTCGTGGTCGCCCTGCTCAACGAGCTGATGGGCAGATAGCGGACGACCATCCCGCCCCCGGATACGCGAGCGGGCCCGGACCGTGTCGGTCCGGGCCCGCGGGCTATTCGGGGCGCGGCTGCTACAGGTCGAACTCGAGGTGCTCGATGTCCGTGAACCGGACCTCCTCCAGGGAGCCGGCGCGGCGGCCGCCGTCCTGGAAGTAGACCTCCTTGAGCGCTTCGGCGGCGATCTCCTGGAGCTGCTGGTCGGTGGCGCCGGCCTCCTGGGCGTCGAAGAGGCGGGCGGCGTAGACGGGCGGCAGGGCGACGGTCAGGTGGCGGATGCGGTCCTGGTCCGTCGACCCGATCGGGGCCGTGTAGCCCATGCGGGCGCGGGTGTCGATGACGATGCCGCCTGTGCTGGCCGCCTTCTTCTTGGCCTTCGCGCGGATCTGCGGCTGCCACCGCTTCTTCACCTCGCGGTCTATGCGCGCGGCGAGTTCGGGCCGGGGCTTCTTGATCTGGCCCTTCACGTACCGTTCGACGGTGCGCTGGGAGACCCGCAGCATCTGGGCGACCGCCTTGGTGCCCTTGAGCTGCTTGACCAAGTACCGCATCTGCGCACCCGCGCTCTTGGGCGCCGGGCGCGTGAACGCCTTCTGCACCGCGGCCTCCAGGCCGTCCCCGAACAGGCTCATCGTGGCCTACTCCTACTCTCCGTTGTCGACGTCGGTGACGGTGCCGTCCTTGATGTACCGGGCGAGGTTGAGCTCCGGGGCGTTGAACCGCTCCCGGACTTCCTCGCCCCACAGGACGGTCTGGGTGCCCTCGTGCTTGACCAGGCCCGGGTTGATGCCGAGCTTGAAGCCGCCGGGCAGCGGCTTGCTCTCCCGGTAGGGCAGGAAGTCCAGCGGCGACGTGCCGTCGGCGGCGTAGACGACGCAGTCCGACAGGATCGCGACGGGGTACTGGCCGGTGAACGCGGCGTGCTTGACGATCTTGCGGTGCAGGTTGATCCGGGTGCGGGAGATGACCGCCGCGCGGATGTCCGGCCGCCACGTCGGGCGGGACAAGGCGCGCCACGGCTCGCCCGGCCGCCAGCCCTCGCCGCGCGGGCGCTCGCGGAGCTTGCCCAGGCCGCCCTTGACCGTCGCCTTGATCGCCGAGACGACGATCGCCAGGTCCGGGTCGCGGTCCTTGTACCCGTCCATCGCGGCGAGGAAGTCGGCCGGCTCCATGTCCGCGTGGACGCCGAGGTCGGCCATCGTGGCGAGGTAGGCGTCACGGAGCCGGTTGTACCAGCCGTCCAGGTAGCGGCCGTTGTCGTACCGGACCCACGCCTCGATCGGGCGAACCTCGTAGCCGAGCTCCACCGCGTACGCCACGGTCGGCGTCGCGTACCAGGCCGGCCCCTCCGGGCGCTCGCCCTTCGGTGTGAACGGAGAGGGCAGCAGCGAGCCGTCCAGCTCCACCCACTCCTTGCCGACCTTCACCCGCGACAGGTCGACGTGGGACAGGTCCACCAGCCACGAGCCGGGCAGCTTCGGGTCGAACGCGGGGGCCTTGACGTGCGTCGCCTCACCGAGACCGACGTTCAGACCGTTCGCGCCGGCGGCGAAGGCCATGTTCACGTCGATGCCGACCAGGTGCCGCAGGGTGCACTCGGCATCCGTCATCGGCCGCGCCCAGTCGTACGCCTCCTCGAACAGCTTCTCCGCCGGGCCGCGCACGTGGAATCGGGGCAGGTCCTTGAGGACCGGGTGGCCGTCGGGGACCTCGCACGGCGGCCAGTTCATCGGGTCGATGGCGTCCTTGCCCAGCGAGCCGGGGTTGTGCTCGGAGTGCCGCTTGCCGTCGGCGTCCGGCTCGGAGGCGCGCGTCGGCGGGTGCAGCGCGGTCATCAGCTCCAGGCCGGTCACGGCCGTGGAGCCGCGCGGCGTCATCACCCGCGAGGCGTACACGCCCAGGACGCGGGCGAGCTCCGCCGGCGGCAGCTGCCCGGCCTCGCCCCAGTGCCGGGAGTCGAGCGCGTTCCAGGAGGGGATGCACAGCTGGACGCAGGCCCGCTCCGAGCCGGTGGCAGGGCGGTAGATCCTGGCCCACGGCCCGAACCCGCGCTTCGTCAGCTTCCAGTCGGCGCGCGCCAGCTGCTTGACGACCTTGTGGTTCTCGGGGATCCGCCCGGCGAGCCGCTCCTCGTCAGTGAGGGTGACGGGCAGGCCGTAGCGCTCGAGGGCGGCCTCGGTGAGCACGAGCAGCGGGTCGGCGTCCTTGCCCGGCCCGGACAGCTTCGGCTGCCCGAGCTTCGCCTCCTTGAGCGTCCACTCCACCAGGGACGGCAGGGACTTGGCGGGCACGTCCAGGACCAGGCCGCCGGTGCAGTACGCCAGCACCTGCCCGTCCTCGACGTCGACGACCGCGAGCGGTCCGTTGGCGAAGCGGGGGTCGGTGCCGCCCGCCGGGGTTCCGGCCGGGGCCGCCTTCTTGGCACCCGGGCGGCGCGACGTCGACGACGGCCTGGTGGTGCGCGCGGGACGTGGCGCGGCCGCCGGAGCAGCGGTGACAGGGGCGGGGGTCTGGGTGTTCTCGGTTGCAGTCATGGCCGCAGCCTCGGACGCCTCCCCTGTGGACAGAGTCCGCGCTCCCGCCGGGCGGGGCGCGCCGGGAGTGGGGTAAAGGGAGTTGACGATCTCTTCGATCGCAGCGTCCGGAACCTCTGGCATTTCGTCTGCCGGGTCGGGCGCGCCGGTGAACGTGGCGGGCACTGGGGCAGCCGGCTCTTGCGGCGTTGCAGGTGCCGGGTAGAGCTCCGCGAGCTGCCGTAGCAGCCGGGCGTATGCCTCGCGCTCCGGGCCGCGCGGCTCGGTCGGCTTCTTGACCGACTCCCAGCCGGACACCGTGGCCCGGCGCACCTTCAGCGCAGCGGCGACTTCGTCCAGCGTCAGGCCGTGCGCGACCCGCAGGCGCTTGCGCTCCTCCGCTGGCGGCAGCGGCGAGCGGGACGCGACCAGTGCGTCGACCGCGTCGAACAACTCGGACATGGAACACCTCCTGGCCGACATTCTACCCCAAGAACCGTACGTATAGCGCACATTCTCCGTACGAATCGCGTACGAACGGCGTGCGAAAGCGGTAAGGGTGGTCCTGGCCAGGGAAGGGCTGGAAACCGTCGCGTCACCCCAGGCCCCGGTGGGGAGATATGGGCGGTCGCATGCTCGGAGTAATCAGGGGGTCACGTGGGGTGGAAAGACGCGTTCGGCGACGCCATGAAGGAACTGGAGGCGATACGACAGCAACTCGCACGTCTCGATCGCCTCGATGACCCGACGGTCGGGCTGACCGCACTGCACGGTGACGTCACGCAGAGCCGCCTGAAGATCCTGGAACAGCTCCAGGCGGGCGTCACCGGATTGCGTGAGGAGAACCGGGAGGTCCGCCGCAGGCAGGACCGGATGATCAGCGACCTTAACGAGACGCGAGGGGAGCTCCGGCAGCTCCTGGACCTTGTCGACGTTCTGCGTCCCTTCGCGCCGCCCGAAGGGGCAGGTGACACGCCCGGCGAGGGCACGCAGACCCATCCCGAGGGGACTGCGCAGCCGCCCGAACCCGAGGCCGGCTACGGCTCGTCCGTCGGCGCCGAAGGTCATCCGTCCGTCTCAACCGACACCGACTCCCAGGGGGGAACCATGGAGAACACCGGGCACCGGCCGCAGCCCGAGTCCGGCGAGGACCAGGACCTCGCGCTGAAGAGTGCCATCGAGGCCGCCTACCAGGGCACCGGCACCTCCGCCGGTCAGCCCTCTGCTGCCACGCCGCAGGCCGCCGGCGCGGAGGATCCGCGGGTCGCCCACGGCGTCCTGCTGCTGAAGGCCGCCGGTGTGGCCTCCGCCGAACTGATCGCGCACCGCGACACCTGGGAGTGGCTCGCCGCCCTGGCCGTCGACCACAGCCACTTCCGCACCCCGCCCTCGGTTGAGGACATCAAGGAGGGCCGCGTCCAGACCGTCCTGTCTGGACGCTCCCTCATCGCCCTGCTCATCGAGCTGTGGAACACCCGCTCCACCGCCACCCCGCTGCAGGGCGACTGGGCACTGGCCATGACCACCTACAACCGCATCGCGGCCGAACTCACCGGCGTCACCGGACAAGGCGAGACCATCCGCATCGTCCTGGACGACGGTCTCCCCCACGAGGCCGGCGACTGACCGGCATCTCACCGAGAAGCAGACGACGGCCGCCCGGATCGGTCCGGGCGGCCGTCGTCACGGGCTGGAAAGCGCGAGGGCCGCACGGTCAAACCGTGCGGCCCTCGACTGACGTCTGAACCCTGGGGGTATGGCCTGCCTTCTTTCGAGGGCTACCAGGGACGATTCCAGGGTCTTCGTCGCCCAGTGTACCTACGATTGCCCCACCATGCACAGCACGCCGCCCACCAGCATCGAGCCGCCCGACGACAAGGCCGTCATCGAGCTGATCAGCCCCGACCGGCTGAACCCCTACCTGACCGCCTGCGCTGGTGACTCCACCGCCGCGCTCGCGCTGTACCGGTGGAACAGCGACCTCGCCGCGGCGTTCTTCGAACCGCTCGGGCACCTGGAGATCATGCTGCGCAACGCGCTGGACGCACGGCTCGTTGCCCGCCAGCAGCGCCGGGGCCGGACCACCGAGTGGTACATCGACAGGCAGGTCCCCCTCAGCGGCAAGGCCCGCGGCGACATCGCCCAGGCCCAAGAGCGCGCTGGGCGGGGCGGTGCTGCGACCACGCCGCGCGGGAAGGTCATCGCGGAGCTGAGCTTCGGCTTCTGGCGCTTCCTGCTGGCCCGCCAGTACAAGACCAACCCGTGGCCCGACCTCGCGGGCGCCTTCCCCTACGCCCCCAACCGTGCCCTGACCACGGTGGAAGACCCGGTCAAACGGCTGCACAAGTTCCGCAACCGCATCGCTCACCACGAGGGGATCTGGCACCTGGCCCTCGAAGCCCGCCGGGACGACATCCAGACCGTGCTCGGCTTCATAGCGCCAGCCGCCGCAACGTGGGTCGCCGACGCCTCCCGCATCGACGACGTCCTCGCCCGCCGCCCCTGACGCCTCGAGCTCACGCGGTCCTGCCCAGCGTCGTCGGCTGCGGGACCGCGGCCGCCGTCCCGGCCTCCCTCGCCGCGCGCTCCGCACGGGCCCGGCGCAGGGCTGCGGCGTGGGAGACGTCGGCCTGGCGGCGGCGCTCGATGAGGGCCTGCTCGATCGGGGCCGGCTGGTCGTCGGCCACCGGCTCCGGCTCCGGGAAGGCCTGGAGGCTGAGCGCCCGCATCGCCGCGGTCTGCCGCTCCACTGCCTCCGCGATCGAGGGGTCGATACGGCTGGGAGGCGCGACGGCCTGGTGCGCGGCGAGGGCCTGGTGGAAGCCCGGCGAGGCCATCTCGCGCGTCTTCACCGGGGCCGGAGGAGCGTCCGGTGCGGTGGCCTGCGTCTGCACCGCAGGCCGGGGGTCCGGGGCGGCGCCGACGGCCAGGACCCGGACACTGCGCACGGCGTCGGTGCCGGCCGACTCGTTGGCCGCGGCGACGATGCGGGCGCTGATCAGGCGGAGCTGGGTGGCGTAGGCCGGGGAGTCGGGGCGCAGGTCCAGCTGGCCGGTCTCCGGGTGGAAGGCGACGGCCTGGACGTGGTCGGGAAGCTGCGGGGCGATGGCGGCCGCGATATCGGGCCAGCGGTCCAGGACGGTTCCGCCGGCGGCCGGGACGTCCCAGGCCCGGTCGGCCATCAGGCCCTGGAGTACGGCGGCGAACCCGGCCGGCTCCCGGCCGTCGCGCTGCACGACC
>NZ_NEUB01000767.1 GCF_002910825.1 Streptomyces sp. SM1
CGAACTCCGCCGTGACGATGGCCCTGATCCTGTACGCGGCCACCCCCCTGTGAGCCGGGCGGGGCGGACCTGCCCGGACCTGCCCGGACCTGCCCGGACCCGCCCGGACCTGCCCGGACTCCTCCGGCCTGGCGAAGCCGCCGGTGGGCCGGGGTCACCGGCAGCGGCCGCCCGACGCCGGTGGTGCCGCCGTCACTCCTCGTCCTCCTCGTCGCCCTCGAAGAAGTCCCCCATCTCGTCGACCACTTCGGCCGCGACCATGCCGCCGACGACACCGACCGCCAGGCCCGCCGCGCCCGCCGCGACGGCCGTCCCCGTGCCGGGTCCGGACCGGTGGTCGCCGTCGTGGTGGTGGTGCTCGCCGTCTCCGTAGTGCCCGGTGTGCCCGGTGTGCCCGCCGGGCCCGCCCCGCTCGGCCAGCCGGCGCACCCAGCCGTCCACCTCGGCGTTCCAGTCACGGGATTCGTGGTGGCCCACGGTGGGGTCGCACGTGCGTGCGCTTCCCGTCGGCCGAACCGTCCGGAAACTCGCCCGAACTCGTCCGGATCCCCTCCCGGCCGACCGGAGGGGCCGTCCCGTATGGGGCCTGATGGCCCGCGACGGTGACCCCCTGGCCCCTGGGCGGGCCCCGCCGCCGAGGCGACGCTGGAAGCGGGGGAGAAGTCCCTGTTCCGGAGGTGCGCGTCATGCTTGCTCCTGTTGTCGCCGGTGTCGACGGCTCCGTCGAGAGCCTGGCGGCCGCCGTCTGGGCGGCACGCGAGGCCACCCGCCGCGGACGGGAACTCCGGCTGCTGCACGTACGCGCCCGGAGTCCGCGCCACGAGGAACCGATCGTGGGCGCGGCCCGGCGGACCCCGGCGCAGCGGGCCCTGCGGCAGGCGGAGGAAGGCGTCCGCGCCGCGTGCCCCGGTGTGCGCCTGTACGGCGACCAGGTCGAGGGACCGGCGGCCGAGGCCCTGGTGAAAGCCGGCGAGGACGCCGACCTGCTGGTGCTGGGCTCCAGCGGTCCGGGCCGTATCACCGGACTCCTCATGGGCTCGGTCGCGCTCGGAGTGGTGGCGCGGTCCACGCACCCCGTCGTCCTCGTACGGGCGGACACCGAAGGGGACGGAGGCGTCGGGACCGGCGGCCGGCGTGCCGGACGGCGGGACGTGGTCCTCGGCCTCGACGTGGTCGAGCCGTGCGACGAGGTGATCCGGTTCGCCTTCGAGCCGGCCCGCCTGTGCCGTTCGCGGCTGAGAGTGCTGCACGCGTGGCGTGCGCCCGAGCCGCTCACCCCCGGCGCCGGCGGGGCCGGCCTGGTGGGGGACCCCGGCAGGGCCGAGGAGTGGCTGAGCTTCCTCTCCGCGGTACTGCGCGTGTGGCGCGACAAGTACCCCGACGTCGAGGTGGCGGAGACGGTGGTGCGGGGCAAGCCGTCGGGGGCCCTGCTGAGGGCGGCGTCCACGGCGCAGCTCCTGGTCGTCGGCCGCCGGCTCACCGACCGTCCGCGGGCCCCGCGGACCGGACCGGTGACCCATGCGGTGCTGCAGCGGGCCGGCTGCCCCGTGGTCGTGGTGCCGCACTTCTGACCGCGGTGCCGGCGCGTCCGCCGGAGTCCGCCACGCGGTGGTTCCGGCGGCCGCATGGTTGCGAGGGTGTGAAATCGGTAGATTTGACGCCGAAGTGCCGGAGTGCCGAAATTCCGATGTGTCGAAGTGCCGGGGAGCTGAACCGGCGGGCCGGAGGACGGACGTACCCCTGATCGCGGACTTCCCGGGCGAGGACCTATGTTCAACGTGAGTGCCCCGATCGTGACCACGTTCGTCCTGTACGTGGCCGCCATGGTCGGAACCGGACTCTGGGCCCTGAGCCGCACTCGCACCTTCTCCGGCTTCGCCCTGGGCGGGCGCCGCCTCAGGCCGTCCGTGGCCGCCCTGTCCGCCGGCGCCAGCGACATGTCCGGCTGGCTGTTCCTCGCCCTCCCCGGCGCCGTCTACGCGGCGGGCATCGGCTCCGCCTGGATCGCCCTCGGCCTCGCCGCCGGCACCTACCTCAACTGGCTCTTCGTCGCACCGAGACTGCGCACCTACACCGAGCGGGCCGACAACGCCGTGAGCCTGTCCGCCTATCTGGAGGAGCGGTTCGAGGACCGCACCCGGATGCTCAGACTGGTCTCCGCCGCGGTCACACTGGTGTTCTTCACCCTTTACGTCAGCAGTGGCCTGGTGGCGGGCGGCCTGCTGTTCGAGACCGTCTTCGATCTCCGGTTCGGGCTGGGAGTCAGCCTCACCGCCCTGGTCATCGTCATCTACTCGTGTCTGGGCGGCTTCCTGGCGGTGAGCCTGACCCATGTCATGCAGGCGACGCTCATGCTGGTCGCGCTGGTCGTGCTGCCCGTCACCGCCATCGTCTCGCTCGGCGGCTTCGGCGCCCTGGGCGACGCCCTCGACAGCCAGGAGCCCGCGCTGCGCGACCCCGGCGCCCTGGTCGACTACGGAGGCGGTCTGTGGTCGGCCGACGGCACGCTCGGGGTCGTCGCGATCGTCTCGCTGCTCTCCTGGGGCCTCGGCTACTTCGGACAGCCGCACATCCTGGCCCGTTTCATGAGCATCCGCAGTGTCCGGGACGTGCCCGCGGCCCGGCGCATCGGCACCGCCTGGGTGGTGGTCGTGCTCGCCGGTGCCACGCTCGTCGGCCTGGCGGGGATCGGGGAACTCGTCCCCGCGCTCACCGCTCCGGACACGGTGTTCATCGCCCTGTCCGAGGCCCTGCTCAACCCGTGGGTCGCCGGTGTGATGCTGATCGCGGTGCTCGCCGCCGTCGTCTCGACCGCGGACAGCCAGCTCCTCGTCTCCTCCGTGGCGCTGACGGAGGACTTCTACCGGGCCTTCCTCAACCGGCGCGCCACCGACCGGGTGCTGGTGTGGGTGGGACGCGGCACGGTGGTCCTGGTGATCCTCGTGGCCTTCCTCATCGCGCTCCGGGGCGACGGGGTGCTGGACATCGTCGCCCACGCCTGGGCGGGTTTCGGAGCCGCCTTCGGGCCGGTTGTGCTGCTGTCGCTGTACTGGCCCCGCATGACCTGGGCGGGGGCCATGGCCGGCATCGTGGCGGGCGCGGGCACCGTGCTGCTGTGGGACCGGATCAACCCCCTGCTCGGACCGCTCGAATCGAGTGTCTACGAGATGGTCCCGGGCGTCCTGGTGGCCACGGCCGCCGCCCTCCTGTTCGGGCGGTACGTCGGCCGGCCGCCGAAACGGGCCTTCTGGCGGATGCCCGGGGGAGGCATGAGCCAGTTGATGCTCACCTCCTTCCTCGCCCACGCACCGGTCGGTCTGGCGGTCCTCGACACCGACCTGCGCTACGTCTGGGTGAACGAGCCCCTGGACCGCCTGGTGCCCCTGGGCGAGCGCCTGGGACGGCGGGCGGTGGAAGTGCTCCCGGCGGCGGAGGCGGCGCTCTTCGAGGAGAAGATGCGCTCCGTCCTCGGCACGGGACGCCCCGTCATGGACTGCGAGTTCCGCACCACCACCGACGACCCCGCGCGGGCTCGCACGATCTCCGTGTCCTTCTTCGGGATGAAGGACCGCCGGGACCGCGCCGTGGGCATCCTGTACATGCTCATCGATGTCACCGAACGCCGGCGGGCCCAGGAACGCCTGGCACTGCTGAACGGCATCGGCTCCAGGATCGGCAGCACACTGGACATCTGGCGCACCGCGCAGGAACTGGCCGACGAGGCCGTGCCGCCCCTCGCCGACTTCGTCGCCGTCGACCTGCTGGACTCCGTCATGAAGGGCGAGGAACCGGCTCCCGGACCGGTGGGCATGGCTCCCGTCATCCGCCGCGCGGGACAGGCCTCGATGCGCGAGGGCTGCCCCGAGGGCTCCCTGGCCGTGGGGGAAGCGGTCCGGCGCGCCCCCTCCTCGCCCGTGACGCACTGCCTGCAGCAGAGCAGGACCCTGGTGGAACGCACACTGGACCGCGACACCAGCGCCTGGGTGACCGAGGACCCCTCCCTGGGCGCGACGATCCTCGACCACGACTACCGCTCACTGCTGGTGATACCGGTACGGGCACGCGGCGTCACCCTGGGTGTGGCGACCTTCGCGCGGACACGGCGCTTCGCCCCCTTCGAGGACGACGACGTTCGCCTCGCCGAGGAGATCGTCTCCCGCGCGGCGGTGTCCATCGACAACGCCCGCCGCTTCACCCGGGAGCGCACCGCGTCCCGGGCCATGCAGCAGTTCCTGCTGCCGCAGGCCCTGACGGGCGGATCCGCGCTCGACGTCGCGTCGTGGTACCGGCCGGCCGGCGTCCCCAGCGGCGTGGGCGGGGACTGGTTCGACGTCATCCCGCTGTCCGGGGCCCGGGTCGCCCTCGTCGTCGGGGACGTCGTCGGACACGGGATGAACGCGGCCGCGACCATGGGACGTCTGCGTGCCGCGGTGCGCACCCTCGCCAATCTCGACTTCCCCCCGGACGAACTGCTCGCCCACCTCGACGACCTCGTCATCGGCCTGATGGGAGCGCACGACGACAGCGAGCAGGCGGCCGAGTCGGGCGCCGGCTTCATGGGGGCGACCTGCCTGTACGCCGTGTACGACCCGGTCGCCGGACGGTGCGCGCTGGCCCGCGCGGGGCATCTCCCGCCGGTCCTGGTGGGCCCCGGCGGCCCCGCCGAGATCCTGGACCTGCCCGCGGGGCCGCCCCTCGGCCTCGGATACCTGCCGTTCGAATCCGTCGAACTGGAGCTGGCCGAGGGCAGCCTCCTGGCGTTCTACACCGACGGTCTCGTCGAGACCGCCGACCGGGACATCGACGTGGGGATCTCCCGGCTCGGCGACGTGCTCGCCAAGCCCGGCCCCACGCTGGAGGAGACCGGCCGGCGCGCGGTCGACACCCTGCTGACCGGCCCGCCGCCCGACGACGCCGCGCTGCTCCTGGCCCGGACCAGGGTCCTCTCGCCGCACCAGGTCGTGTCCTGGGACCTGCCCAGCGACCCGGCCGCGGTAGGTGACGCCCGTGACTCCGCCGTCCGGCAGCTGTCGGAGTGGGGCCTGGACCATCTGGCGTTCACCACGGAGCTCATCGTCAGCGAACTGGTCACCAACGCGATCCGTCACGCCTCCGGACCGGTGGCCCTGCGGCTGATCCGGGACCGCAACCTCATCTGCGAGGTCTCCGACGCCAGCGGCACCTCTCCGCGGCCGCGCCATGCCCGCACCACGGACGAGGGCGGACGCGGACTGATGATCGTGGCCCAGCTCGCCCACCGCTGGGGCACCCGCCACACATCGGCCGGCAAGGTCATCTGGACGGAACAGCCCTTCGTCGGCGCCTGAGCCCAGCCCTCCCGGCCCGTCCGCGTCCCACGGACTGGAGAAGCCCGTCCGGCCCGCATCCGGAGCCTGCCGGGCATCCGGGGTCTCCCGTCCCCCCGCGGACCGTCCTGGCGTTCACGAGCCGGGTCTTCATGCCGTGGGCCGGCTCGGCCCTTCACGCGCACTCTCGGACCCTCGCCGCACCCGCGGACGCCCCCGGTCCGGCGGCGGAGGGACATGCCGGGCCGTTCTCCGGTGCCGACGGGGACCGTCGGCCCTCATGTCCGGGACCCGGTCCGCTCACAGTTGAAGGACGCAGTACCGCTGTACCGGCGAAGAACGGACGGGCTGGCAGATGTATCCCCATGACGGTTTCCGTGAACTCGGGCGGCGGGAGGCCTTGCGGCTGATGGCCACGGTGCCCGTCGGCCGCATCGTCTACACGCGCCGGGCCATGCCGGCCGTGCTGCCGGTCAACTTCACCCTGAAGCAGGACGGCGCCGTCCTGCTGCGCACCGCCGCGGGCTCGGCGCTGGCCCACGCGGTCGACGGCGCGGTGGTCGCCTTCGAGACCGACGTCGTCGACGCGGCCCGGCAGGCCGGCTGGAGCGTGGTCGTCACGGGCGCCGCCGCCGTGGTGACCGACCCCGCCGAACGCGAGCGGCTGTCCCGCACCGGCCCGGTCTCCTGGGCACCCGCGCGGCGCGAGGTCTTCATCCGTATCGAACCCGGGCTGGTCACCGGGCGCGAACTCGTCGGCGGGCGGACCCTGTACGGAGTGGACCTGGCGACGGTGGACGACTGACGGCGGCCCCGGCAGGTCCCGTACGAAGGGCCGTTCGGGCCCGCGACCCGGGCCCCGGGGGCCCTACGGCGGACGCCGGGCCCGGCGGGACACTGAAGGAGCGACGAGAACCGTAGGCGCGGCCCCCTTCGCCGACCGCGACCGCCACCTCCGGGGCGCTCCCCGGTTCCCGGCGCCGGAAAGGGGAACCCGCCGGTGCGAGGAGGATGGCATGGCTTCGCGACCGCTCGACGACAGGACGGTGGCCACGCTGGTCGCCACCGCGACCGCCGCACCGTCCATGCACAACGCCCAGCCCTGGCGCTTCCGCTATCTGAGCGCGGAGCGTCTTCTGCTGCTGCGGGCCGACCCGGAGCGGGCCATGCCCCACTCCGATCCCGACAACCGGGCGCTGCACATCGGCTGCGGGGCGGCCCTGTTCAATCTGCGGGTCGCCTGCGCGCACGCCGGCCTCGTCGCGGACACGGAGCTCCTCCCCGAGCCCGGCGATCCCCTTCTGCTCGCCGCCGTCCGGCTGTCCGCCCCGCTCCCGCACCGCCCCGCGGACGTGGAGCTGAGCCGGCTGCACCCGGCCGTCCGGGAGCGGCACACCAGCCGCCATCCCTTCGCCGAGACGGACATCCCCGGTGAGGTGCGGGCCACCCTGCAGAGCGCCGCGGCCCAGGAGGGCGCCGTGCTGCTCTTTCCCGGTTCCTGGCACGCCGAGACCGTGCTCGACCTGGTCCGTGACGCGGAGAGCCGGGACGCCGCGGATCCCGGTGCCAACGAGGACGTGCTCCGCTGGACCCGGCTGGGCACCGAGGCCGACACGGCGCTCGACGGCATTCCCGAGTACGCCTTCGGACCGCGCAAGGAGGACGGCAGGGCCCCGGTCCGTGACTTCGCCGGCCGCCGGACGGTGGCCGACCGCGGCACCACGGCGTTCGAGTACACCCCTCACCTGGCGCTGCTGAGTACCCGTGGCGAGAGCCCCGCGGACTGGCTGCGGGCCGGGCAGGCGCTCGAGCGGGTCCTGCTGGAGGCCACCCTGGCCGATCTGGCGACCTCCCTCACCTCGCAGGCCCTGGAGGAACCGGCGCTGCGGCTGCTGGCCCGCGACCCGGCGTCCGGCACCGGGCAGGTGCACATGGTGCTGCGCCTCGGCTACGGCCCGCGCGGCCCGGTGACCCCCCGCCGCCCCGTGAAGGACGTACTGGAAATCACCTGAGGCGGCCGCCGTCCCGTCCGGACGGGGATCCGGGCGCCTCGCGCGGTGCGGCACGTGCCGTGCGGGCATGGTCCCCGCACCGGTCACTTTGCGGCTCCTTTACAGTTGGCGTAGAAACAGGCCATCCTGTTTCCCCACCATTTCCTGCCACGCGTCCGAGAAGGAGCGACGGTTACCCGATGGGTGATCCTCCCAGTAGCAGCCGTGCCACCACCGCCCGTCCGTGCCGTACGGCCAGCAGGGGAGCGGGGGTGGCACGGTGACCGAGGTCCTGCTGCTCCTGCTCGCCCTGCTGCTGACGCTGGCCTGCGCGGTCTTCGTCGCCGCGGAGTTCTCGCTGACCACCGTCGAGCGCGGTGAGCTGGAGCGTGCCGCCGCGGCCGGGGAGCGCGGTGCCGAGAGCGCTCTGCGTGCCGTACGGCGTCTGACGATCCAGCTGTCCGGGGCCCAGCTCGGCATCACCGTCACCTCGCTGGTGATCGGCATGCTCGCCGAGCCGTCCCTTGCCGCGCTGCTGCGCGGTCCCCTGCGCTCCCTCGGCCTCGGCGGTGCGGCCCCGACGGTGGCCACCCTGCTGGGCGTGGCGCTGTCCACCGTGGTGCTGATGGTGATCGGCGAGCTGGTCCCGAAGAACTGGGCGATCTCCCGGCCGGCCGCGGTCGCGAAGGTGGTCGCGGGACCCCAGCGCGCGTTCACCGCCGCCTTCGGCCCGTTCATCGGGCATCTGAACAGCACCGCGAACCGCTTCGTACGCCGCTTCGGTCTGGAGCCCGCCGAGGAACTGGCCTCCGCGCGCACCGCCGAGGAGCTGGGCGCGCTCGCCCGGCGCTCGGCCGCCGAGGGCGCCCTGGAGGCGGACTCCGCCGAACTCTTCGTACGCACCCTGCATCTGAGCGAGCTGACCGCCGAGAACGTGATGACGCCGCGGGTCGACGTCAGGGCCCTGGAGGTGCACGCCACGGCCGCCGACGCCGCCGCGCTCAGCCATGCCACCGGTCTGTCCCGCTTCCCGGTCTACCGCGACAGCCTCGACGACGTCGTCGGCACCGTCCACATCCGGGACGTACTCGCCCTGGAGCCCGAGCGGCGGGCCGGGACGCCCGTCACCGAGCTGACCACCCCGCCCCTGCCGGTCCCCGACAGCCTCCCCGCCGACCGGCTGCTGGAACGGATGCGGGCGCACCGCACCATGGCCGTCGTCATCGACGAGTACGGCGGCACCGCGGGCGTGGCCACCGTGGAGGACATCGTCGAGGAGGTCGTCGGCGAGGTCCGCGACGAGCACGATCCCTTCGAGGTGCCCGACCTGGCACCCGCCCCGGCCGCCGAGGACGGACGCGCCGTGTGGGAGGCCGACGGCAGCGTCCGCCTCGACCGGCTCACCGGCATCGGGCTCACCGCACCGGACGGCCCGTACGAGACCGTCGCCGGACTGATCGCCACCCACCTGGCCCGCATCCCCGTCAAGGGCGATGTGGTGGAGCTGGACGGCTGGCGGCTGGACGTGCTGGAGGTCGAGCACCACCGCGCCGACCGCATACGTGTCACCGAACCGGCCATGGCCGCACTCGCCCAGGCCGTGGAGGGAACCCGATGACCGCCCTGCAGCTCGCCATCGGCGCCCTGACCCTGCTGACCAACGCGTTCTTCGTCGGCGCCGAGTTCGCCCTGATCTCGGTGCGCCGCAGCCAGATCGAACCGCGCGCCCAGGCGGGTGAGAAACGCGCCCGGATGACCCTGTGGGCGCTGGAACACCTGTCCGCGATGATGGCCACCGCCCAGCTCGGCATCACCGTCTCCTCCCTGGTGCTCGGCGCGGTCGCCGAACCCGCCATCGCCCATCTGCTGGAGCCCGGCTTCGAGGCCGTGCACATCCCGCACGGCCTGGTGCACCCGATCGCGTTCGTCATCGCCCTGAGCCTCGCCACGTATCTGCACATGCTGATCGGCGAGATGGTGCCCAAGAACATCGCGCTCGCCGCACCGGTGCCCAGCGCGCTGCTGCTCGGCCCGCCGCTGGTGGCGCTCACCCGGGCGCTGCGGCCGTTCGTCTTCGGCATCAACGCCTTCGCCAACGTCCTGCTGCGGCTGCTGCGCGTCGAGCCGAAGGACGAGGTCGAGTCCGTCTTCACCGACGACCAGCTCGCCCGCATGGTCGTCGACTCCAGCGAGGCCGGGCTGCTCGGCCCCGCCGACGGACAGCGGCTGCGCGACGCCCTGGAGCTGGGCACCCGTCCGGTCGGCGAGATCGTGGTCCCCGTGCATCGGATGCGTACCGCCGACCACACCATCACCCCGGCCCGGCTGGAACGGCTGGCCGCCGAGGCCGGTCTGTCCCGCTTCCCGGTCACCGGGGCCGACGGTGCCGTCCTCGGCTATCTGCACGTCAAGGACACCCTCGGCGTCACCGACCGTGACCGGCCCTTCCCGCGCACCGCGCTGCACAAGGTCACCCGGGTCCGCATCGACACCCCGCTGGACGACACACTCACCGCCCTGCGGGCCGAGGACAGCCATCTCGCCGCCGTCGTCGGCGAGAGTGGCACCGTCATCGGGTTCGTGACCATGGAGGACGTCCTGTCCGAACTGGTCGGACCGGCGGCTCCGGCCACCGCCTGAGCAGCCCGGCCGCCGGCCGAACGGTCCCGGCCGGGAACAAGACGCCCGGCCGGGACCGTTCGCAGCATCACACATCCACAGAAGGAGCACGTACGTGTCCGCCAGACCGACGGACCCCCCGGGGCGCAGTCCCCGACCATCCCGCCAGGCAGCACCTGAGCACGACGGCACACGGCGGGATGGTGTCGGATGAGTGCCGCGAACGCCCTGCTGGGCGTGCTGGCCGTGTTCGTCCTGACGGCCGGCACCGGATACTTCGTCGCCCAGGAGTTCGCCTACGTCTCCGCCGACCGCCTCGCCCTGGCGCGCGAGGCCGAGTCCGGCGACCGCAGGGCCGCCCGCGCCCTGAAGGTGCTGGCGCGGCTGTCGTTCATGCTGTCGGGCGCTCAGCTCGGCATCACCGTGACCGGACTGGTGGTCGGTTTCATCGCCGAGCCGTCGGTGTCCGCTCTGCTCCGGCCCGCCCTGTCGGGCCTGGGCCTGCCCGACGCGGCCGTGAGCGGCATCGCGGTCGTACTGGCCTTCGTACTGGCCACGGTCGTGCAGATGGTGCTGGGCGAGCTGGCCCCGAAGAACCTCGCCATCGCCGTGCCGGAACGGCTCGCGAAGGCGCTGGCCGGCTCCACGCTGGCCTATCTGAAGATCGTCGGACCCCTCGTGCACGTCTTCGACGCGACGGCGAACAAGCTGCTGCGCAAGGCCGGCATCGAACCGGTCGAGGAACTGCACCACGGCGCCACCCTGGAGGAACTCGGCCACCTCATCGGCGAGTCCCATGAACAGGGCGCGCTGCCCAAGGACACCGCCGCCCTGCTCGACCACGCCCTGGAGTTCTCCGACCGGACACTGGACGAGGTGATGGTGCCCCGCGTGGACGCCGTTTTCGTGCGCAGGGACGCCACCGCCGCCGAGGCCGTCGGTCTGATCGCCCGGCACGGCCACTCCAACTACCCGGTGCTCGGCGACCACCCCGACGACATCGGCGGTGTCCTCGGCGTCGCCGAACTGATGCGCCTGCCCGCGGACGGTCTCACCGGCACCACGGCCGGCGCGGTCGCCCGGCGGCCGCTCCTGCTGCCGGACACCCTCCCCCTGCCCGACGCCGTGACCCAGATGAGGGAGCGCGACGACGAGTTCGCGGTCGTCCTGGACGAGCACGGCGGTGTCGCCGGCATCGTCACCTACGAGGACATCGCCGAGGAGCTGGTCGGCGACATCGCGGACGAGTCCGACACCGTCACCGAGGTCGCCGTCGTCATCGGTGACGGCTGGCTGGTGGACGCCGGCCGCCGGCTGGACGAGGTGGCCGAGGCCACCGGCGTCGAACTGCCCGAGGAAGAGGACTACGACACGGTGGCCGGCCTGATCGTCGACCGGCTCGGCCGCTTCCCGGCCATCGGGGACCGGCTCACGATCGGACTGCCCGACGGTGCTACCGCGGTGATCGACGTACGCACCCTCGACCGGCACGTGCCCGACCGCGTACGGATCGAGCGGCGGGCCGGAAGGCCGGAGGAGCAGGCATGAGTTTCCCGATGGCGCTCTTCGTCACCGTGCTGCTGCTGATCGGCAGCGGATTCTTCGTCGCCGCCGAATTCGCCTTGGTGGCTGCCAAACGGCACCGCATGGAGAGGGCCGCGGCCGAGGGGCGGCGTGGCGCCAAGGCCGCCCTGGCCGGCATGCGCGAACTGTCCCTGATGCTGGCCGGCGCCCAACTGGGCATCACCGTCTGCACCCTGGGCCTGGGTTCGGTGTCCAAGCCCGCGATCTCGCACGAACTCGACCCGCTGCTGCACAAGCTGGGCCTGCCCAGCGCGCTCAGCTACGGCGTCGCGTTCGCCGTCGCCATGATCGTGGTCGTGTTCCTGCACATGGTGCTCGGCGAGATGGCCCCCAAGTCCTGGGCCATCGCCCACCCCGAGCGGTCCGCGATGCTGCTCTCCCCGCCCTTCCGGGCCGTGGTGAGGGTCGTACGGCCGCTGATCCGCGTCCTCAACGCGGTGAGCAACGCCCTCGTGCGACTGTGCCGGGTCACCCCGCGCGACGAGCTGGCCTCGGTGCACAACCGGGAGCAGCTCACCCATCTGGTGGCCGAGTCCGAGCGGCTCGGTCTGATCAGCGAGACGGACTCGGAGCTGCTGACGCGTTCGCTGACCGAGCCTCAGACACCCGTACGGGAGCTGCGGGTGCCGGCCGCCGAGATCGTCTGGGTGGACGGCGGCGCCGGCCTGGACGAGATCCTGCGCGTGGCCGCGGACCGGGACCGCACCCGGCTGCTGGTCCGCGAGCACGACACGGTCCTCGGCTCGGTGCACGCCCGCGACGCCGTGGTGGCCCGCTCCCAGGGACGGGCCGCCAGCGCCCGTGCGCTGGCCCGACCGGTGCCGGGCCTGACCGAGGACGCGACGGTCGCCGAGGCGATCGACCTGCTGCGCCGCCGCCGCTCCTCGCTCGCCGTGGTCCGTGACGACTCCGGGGCG